>JAAZLM010000014.1 GCA_012799315.1 Clostridiales bacterium
ATTATGTCTTAGAATTTTCATATGAAGATAATATAAAGATTCTTATACGAACAGATCACATAAAACAAGACAATAATACCGATGATACGGAAGATAATATTTTAATAGACAAAGATGCGAGCGTTGTCATGTTTGACCATAATAAGGATGATTGAATATAATAAAAACTTATAGATAAGGATGGATTATTTTGAATAGAAAGATGTTTAATTTTTGTAAGATGATGTTGTAATTATCACAAGGTTAATGAAAAGTTGTGATTTGCTATGAATGTAAGACTGATTCGATTGGAAACAAGGAGGGTAAATAAGAACCGCATTGTTTTTGAGATTAGCGAACAAACAAATAAAGGTACTTCCACAAGCTTTTTGTTATATGAATATTTGGCGGGAGATGATTCAGTTGTTTTCTTGGTAAATATGGATAGCAAATTTGCAAGTGAGGTTATCTTCCTAACTTAAATTTATGGTAGGATGTTTATCATTTTTAGGAAACCTTTTAAAACTATAATGTCAATGATGTTAGCAATTTGAATGCTGACAACTTTGGGCATTTCTGCATTTGCTTTTGAAGAAACAGCAAATGAAGTGTTCAGCGGAAATGAATTACCTGAGGATTATGCTGATGACTTCTTCAAAAGTTAAAATCAAAAATGCACTCGTCGCATAATTACCATATATAAGGGTAAGATATAGCAAAAAGTATGAAAAACCTCGATGCAAATTTTACGTTAGATCCGCTGGAATTACGAATAAGGAATGTTATTCGACAGGGGAGCACAACACCATCACAGATAGCTTATTCCCCTAGTCTTATCGGCGATCTAAAAAAAATGCCTAACTGAAATAAGGACACTTGCAAAATATGACGGTGGCGAGCCTTACTGAACACATGGCAGGACACGCAGTTGTAAGGGCGGCAGATGATTTAATCGCCCAGCTACGCAGTAACGGTGCGCAGGCATTCACCTGTGATGAAAGCGATATTGAAGTAGCCGGCGGTAGAGCATTCTCCAGGAATGAACCGAATAACTATATTGCATTCAAAGATATTGTGCAGGGATATAAGTCCGAAACTGGGGAATCCGTCGGTGAGCCTGTTCTAGGGCGGGGCGGATTCATGCTCAAGGGGCTATCCATGCTCAATCCGCAAACGGGCGAGGGTAAGACGGGCCGGAATGCACACTTGGTGCGCAAGTCGTTGAGATAGAGGCGGATCTAAGCACATTTACCTATCGCATTCTCAATGCGACCACTGTAATAGATGTTGGTAAAGTTATCAATTTATTTTTAGCATTTAGTGCTGATATTTGGCGTTTAGTGCAAAACTGTTGACTAAACTTTTAAAATGCTTTATTGTAATTGTAACGGTTGGCATCATGTTAATTCAGTTTTCATCGTATATGATTTAGTTGTTATTCTGCTTTATAAAACATGAACTATTGCGATAGCTATTAAAAGTATCTTTCATCGACTCCAACTAGCAACTATTTGTTAAATTAAGGTTGTTGTAAGTACTGTTTATCGATTGCTAAATGCATGATAATGGCTAAAATTGGGGAAGGAGGTATGTTAGTTCTTCAGAAGATCCAAAAAGAAAATTATTAGACTTCTTGCAATGCAGGAGCGAGCTTAGTGCTACCACTGCTAACATTTCAAATCGTGGTGGAACATGGATTAGTGTGTCATCGTCACATTCGGCTTCGGGCGGAGGAGCGTCTGGTAGCACAACAATTACCTGGTAAATTAAAAAGTCCATATGCAGATTTATATTCTGCATATGGATTTATATAAATATAGGGAGTGTAGTTATGATATTGAAAAAAACGTTACTACTGATTTTATCTCTTGTCTTTTGCTTAGGAGCATGCTCCTGCTTGAATCGTGCGGAGAAGTCCGAACCGGTGAGCACACCCAGCGCCTCATCTGAAATAAATTGGAATGAAGAAGATTTATCCAAGGAGCAGTACTTCCCGACTTATGATGAGGTTAAAGAGCTGTATCCGGATAAAACTGTTCTAGTCTGGACAATAGAAGAAACAGGCTACGAGCGTAATTATCCGTTTAGAGCGAAGGAAGTCAATGAATATTTAGACGAAAAGGGATACGATTTTGCTGTATGCTTTTACCCAATAAGGGCATTGCAAACAGACGAAGAGAACGATTTCTATGCAACTTATGTTGAAAGTTTGGCGAAAAGTGGCGAACCTATTGATATAGTCTATTCTTCGTTCACTTATATCGAGGAAGCAGGAAGCAATGCATACCACAAATACATATATAACGGACTCTTTGAACCACTTGATAGTTATTTTGAAACTGAAATTGGAAGAAAGTTATACGAGATTATGCCTGCAAAGCATTGGGACGGTATGCGTGTAAATGACCATATTTATGGTATTGACGGTGCAATGCATACGCTCAGCGATGATTACGGATATTATGTTAATGCACAGCTTGCTGATAAATATAACTTTGATATTTCTGTTTCCATTGAGGAACAGATCGATATATTGAAACAAGTTAAAGAGAATGAAAGATGCGATGTATTTGCAATGCATCCCAACTTCTTCTCGACGCCATCATATTTTGTGGACATTCAGGAAATTACCAGTGCCGTGTATTTCGATGAAGAAACTCAAACGGCAAGGTGCACTTTAGATAACGGGGTTTATCTGAACAGACTTAAATTGTTTTATGAGCTGAAAAAACATGAGCTGTTTGCAGACATGGGAATGAGCACGGCAAAGTCATTTTTCATTATGCAGTCACATCAATCGGGTGCAGGCACAATATACAGTTCCGATACGCCTATCAATATTGATTATAATGATAACACAATAAGTGCAATACCTGTTTTCAATGAAAACACCTCAGTTAGAAGTTCATATATGGCAACGGGAATATGCAGCTATTCTAAAAATAAGGAAAAAGCCTTTGAACTGCTGGCTCTCACTCAGATTGATTCACACTTAAACAACTTGCTTACCTACGGAATAGAAGGAACGGACTATAATTTGTCCGACGGATATGTTGACAATATCAATAATCCGATAAGCTTAGACCGATTTGCAAATAAAATGATATGTTATCCCGATAACAAGATGTCTATTACCCCAAAACAATACGAAGAAATTTATGAAAATGCTGAGTTGCCGGACAGTATATCCTTTGCCTTTGACGGAAGAAATTTTATTGCTGAAAGCTACGCAACATCGGACGAAATGGGGTCATTCGGGTTCGTCGGTAGCGGCAATTTTGAAGATGCAATAAAGGATTTATATTCCAAGCTGAATTCAGCAGGACTTGATAAGCTTATAGACGAATGTAACAGGCAGTATGAGGAGTACAGACAATGAAGA
>JAAZLM010000173.1 GCA_012799315.1 Clostridiales bacterium
ATCCACTACGCCTATAACACGATCAATAGCATCTCGCATTTGATGAACTACACCTTGAAATAATCTGTTGGACATTATTATATCCCCTCTTTATGTGTTTTTGGCATAATAACCTAGTATACTATACCATTACTCTTATTTTACACAAAAAACAAGCATTTTGCAAGATGTATTACAGCGAAAATTACAAAAGGGCGAAATATTTTACTAACCGCTCACTTTTCTTGCTTAACATATTACAAATTGTAACATGTTGCATTGCATTAGGTGTTAATAAACCATTAAATTCATCCTTGAATATATATTTTCCAGTTCTTTTTCATCATTCTGTGATTGTCGATGTAACCATGTTGTAACTATTTGTAATAACTTCTGAACCGATACAAAGATTTTATTGACATAAAAAAGTCCGTATCTAGATCTAGATACGGACTTTTATGTTTTAAGTTATTCTGTGAATCCACTTTCAACAAGTTTAATTAGTCCTTCTACGGCTGCTTGCTCATCGGCACCGTCAGCGATAATCTTAATATTTGTGCCCCCTACAATACCAAGGGATAAGATACCTAGCAAGCTCTTAGCATTGACTCTGCGCTCATCCTTCTCAACCCAGATTGAGGCCTTGTATTCATTTGCCTTTTGAATAAAGAAAGTAGCCGGCCTAGCGTGGAGTCCTACCTGATTCTGAACAACAACATTCTTAACAAACATTTTCTTCTCTCCTATCTATAAACCAATCATGTATTCGATTATATTGCCTTTGTATTACATATTACATTATACTCACTTATTATTCTATCGTCAATGTGTATTATGCCCTTTACTATGTTTGCTGGGTAAATTCTGCGTTTTAAATATGTGATGATATTAATCAACATGCTTTTTGTGCATATTAGCTATAAATTTCTCAACATCTATGAGCATTTCATCTTGTTTTACCGCCATTTATTCCCCTTTTTCTTCATTTACCTCAGCCTTTATATCTTTGAGCAGTGCTTTTTCCTCTTTAGTTAAATGGTAATTCTCCAACATATCCGCCCTCTTTTTATATGTTCTAATCAGCGATTGCTTCGCTCGCCATTTCTCAATATTTGCATGATGTCCGGATAGTAGAACCTCCGGCACTGTTCGCCCTTCCCATTCTTCTGGGCGGGTATATTGCGGATATTCAAGTAGCCCGTTGAAATGGCTCTCCTCCTCGAAGCATTCCGCAGATGAAAGCACCCCATCACGTAGACGCACGACTGCATCGACAAGAACTAGTGCAGGGAGCTCTCCACCTGTTAGAACATAATCGCCGATAGAGATTTCTTCCGGTGAGATCTTTTCTATAACTCGCTCGTCAATCCCCTCATAATGACCGCAAATCAACATAATGCTCGGCAACCGTGCAAGCTCCTTGCATCGTTGCTGCGTTAACGTCTTACCCTGTGGTGATAGGTATATCGCATGGGGCGGGACGGATTGCAAGCTGCAAATATGTTGATAGCATCGATAAATTGGATCAGCCTGCATCACCATTCCCATACCGCCGCCATATGGCGTATCGTCAACTCGTCTATGCTTATCGTTGGTGAAGTCACGAATATTATGGCAAGTAATATCTACAAGCTGGCGCTTCCTCGCTCTGCCGATAATGCTCTCTGATAAAACATTTTCGCACATATCGGGGAATAGTGTTGCAATGTCAATTCTCATCATCGAATAATCCCTCCAACGGGCGGATCTTCATTACTTTCCCATCTATATTGATATCGATTACTACTTTCTTAATCGCTGGCACAAGATATATTTTACCCGCATCATTTTTAATATGGTAAACGTCATTCGCCCCTGTCGGCGTTATATCGATTATCTCCCCGATTAATTCATCGCTATCAATATTATATACCTGCATCCCGATTAGGTCGACAATGAAGTAGCTATCTTCATCGATTGGTATATCTTCACGTCGTGCATATAATACCTTACCCCTTAGGGCTGAGCCATCTTCAATTGAGTCCACACCATCGAGCTTTATGATCGCCATGCCTTTATGCTCTTTGACATTCTCTATCTTTATAGCTTGCTTAATTGCTTTACCTGCATTATTAATATATACACACTCTAGAGCAGAAATAACATCAACACTATCGCACCATGGCTTTACTTTTACTTCTCCCTTTAATGCATGGGTAGAAACAATCTCCCCTATTTGCAAAAATTTCTTACTCATTCTATATCTCCGTTCCATTAGATTATATAGACCACCAATAAATACGCATAAAGCCCATGCCATCGCATGAGCTTATTCGTTAATACGGCTTGCAAATTGCTCTAGTCAATTTCAACCATGATTTTTTGATTCTTCTTGCCCGCCGCC
>JAAZLM010000174.1 GCA_012799315.1 Clostridiales bacterium
AAATTGCCGGCTCAAAGTCTGTATCCATATTTCACTCCCCCTAAATTCGCCGCACTATGTAGTAGATATTCTACCCATTAAGGTAGAAATATATGCGATGAACGGGATAGCAGGGATATGGAGATAATCACCTAGCTTTTGCGAATGGCGAATGCCCTACTCTTACGGATATACTTATGGTCGGGGTGACAGGATTTGAACCTGCGCCCTCTGCGTCCCGAACGCAGCGCTCTACCAAACTGAGCCACACCCCGACTACATACTTATTATATCACAGTATTTCATAGATTTAAATACTTTTGATAATTTTTATATGGAAACTTCTACATCAATGCTATGCTCGATGGTCACAAATATTCTATTTACTCACCAATAAATGCGTGATCTTGACAAATTTTCAACACTTACTTTAAAGATATTCCCTACCGAATAATCGTTTATGCTGTAAACTAGAGGTATCAAATAGATTTGAGGTGTAATCGTTGAAAACTAAAGAAAAAATAAAATATGTTTATAAAAATTGCCCCGTTCCCGGTGGTGGATTCGTTACAGGATTTGTATTCCATCCTAGGGGTGCGAATATCCTATATGCGAGAACCGACATCGGCGGTGTATATCGCTATGACTTTGATACGGGAATTTGGCATTCCCTCATGAATCATGTGACGGAAGATATGTTATGGGAGGCGAATCCCCTTTCAATCGCCGTATGTGAAAATGATGAAGATTCCCTCTATATTGCTTGCGGTAATTCTGTGAGCGGACTCCTATGCGTATCCCGTGATAGGGGGGATTCGTTCGAATACTTCCCGATGCCGACGGGGATACACGGCAATGCTCCCGGACGAGGAACTGGGGAGCGTCTGCAAGTTGATAAGAATGGCACTATCTATTATGGATCACAGATTGATGGGCTAATGCGCTCCACCGATGGCGGAGAAAATTGGGAATTCATCAATGTATGTGAGGAAGGCGCACATAACGAGAAAGATATAACATTCGTTTGGATTCATCCAGACAATCCGGAAATGATCGTCGTATCAACGTCGGGGCAGTATAATTCGCCCGCTCCCGCAGTGCGTGGTGCAAGTCTATATGTTTCTACCGATGCGGGTAGCAGTTTCACCATTATGCAGGGACAGCCGGAGCCTTTAATAGATATACGTTCAAAATATGCTGGATATGTCGGGCAAAGGGCAACTTTTGACGGGGAGTATCTATATATATCGATGTCAGCATCGGGGGAGCGTGCCTTCCGTGAAAGTTGGAGTTGCTATGCTTGCGACTCGGGCGATCTATTCGATGGTGCAGTTCTGCGATATGGGATTGACGGCAATGATATTATTAATGTTAAGAACATCACTCCAAGAATTGAAGGTTTCATCGATGAGGATTGCCCCGCACGAATGGTCGGCGGCGGAATTGGGGGAATAGCAGTATCGCCCGATAGGGAGGGGACAATTATATGCACAACGCAATATACTCCCGACGGTGAATATATCTTCTTCTCCGATAATTATGGTGATAGTTGGGTGCCGATATTACACGATCTTAAAATCGGGAAAATGGATTTCACAGTTCCTTATATGAAGCCCGAATATAATGGGAATTCATCTTTAATACATTGGATGAGCGATTTAAAGATAGATCCATTCAATAGTAATAGGGCGGTATTCAATACGGGCACGGGTATTTTCATGACTGAGAATCTAGGCGATGCTCCAAGCGGTACAGTCGTATGGCGCCCCGAATGCGACGGTGTAGAAGAAACAGTCCATCTCAATGTATATAGCCCGCCGGCTGGCGATGTAAAAGTAATTGATATTATCGGCGATTTAGGGGGATTCGCATTTACGGATCTTGATAAACCGTGCGAGAATACCTTTGCCGATAAAGATGGTAATAGATATATCACTTGCATAAATGGCGACTTCCCCGATAGTAATCCTTATACAGTAGTGGCAACACCACGAGCAAATTGGTCGGGAACGACCGAGGGTGGTATCATCATTTCCGATGACCAATGCAAGAATTGGACTCTACTACCGCAACCATATGGTCTAACTCCATTCATTGATGGATTGATTGATGTAATTCGTCAGCCGAATAACAATTCTGGATGGGTGGCAATTTCTGCGGATGGTGGTACAATCGTGTGGACAATCGGGCAAAGGCTACGCATACCGATTACCGCTGTTGTCTATACACGGGATCGGGGAGAAAATTGGCACAGATCTAAGATTTTCGACCTTGATGGCGAGTTAATTGAAGATAATGATAAAGAAATGAAAGTTATGGCGGACAGGGTTAACGCTGATATTTTCTATGCTTTTAGTAATGATGCTACTTTCTTCGTTAGCCGTGATGGAGGAGAAACATTCCACCAAAGGCAACGCCCTGAAGGATTCTACATTGGGCATTTATCCGGAATCGATGGTGGTAATAATGCCGAAATCCGTGTCGAAAGCGGTAAAGAGGGCGTAATTTGGATCGCAATGAATGAGGGCGGACTATGGCGAGTGGAATACGATAGAATTACCGATGCTTTCACCGGTAGAAGAATCTCAAAAGAAGGGGACAAAGTTAAATGCCAAGGCATGGGTAAGAATGCTCCGAACAGTGAATATAAGACTTTATACATCAATGGTACAATCGATGGTGAATATGGCTTCTGGCGCTCATTCGACGAGGGGGAGAGCTGGCAGAGGATTAACGATGAAAATCAAATGTACGGTAGTATTCGCAGTATTGCCGGTGATCCACGGACATTTGGCAGATTCTATCTTGCGACTGGTACAAGGGGAATCCTATACGGACAACCTGCCGATAAAGAATAAAAAAAGCCATAAGGGGGTCCCCCTTATGGCTTTCTTATTACCCATTAGTTTTAATATCGTTGTCAACGTGCTTTTTAATTGCCTCAAAACTCTCAACACTTATTATATGTTCAATGCGACAAGCATCTTCCGCCGCTGTTTCCTCATTGACACCGAGGGAAACTAGCCATCTTGTGAGGAGTTTGTGCCGCTCATACATTATTTCTGCTATATCTAGACCGGTATTTGTAAGAGTGATATATCCATCACCGTCAATATCGATATAACCGCCTTTTCGCAGCTTTTTCATAGCGACGCTAACACTGGGCTTTGAATAATCTAGTTCATTGACAATATCGATCGAACGAACATTGCCAAGCCGCTTGCTTAAAACTAATATCGTTTCAAGATAATTCTCCGACGATTCGAGTATCTTCATCTATCACACCTCACACTATTATTTACTATAATGGTAACATATTTTTCGGGTGAATTCAAATTAAATAAGAACATTTGTGCATAATACACTATATAATTATGTGACTTTATCACATTGGAGAAATTAACACTTGACAATATTGAGATTAACGGTTATTATAATCTAGTTAGGGTAAAATGTGATGAATGCTACTGTGGCTCAGTCGGTAGAGCAGCTGATTCGTAATCAGCAGGTCGCCGGTTCGATTCCGGCCAGTAGCTCCATAGAATAAAACCGCTAAAGCCGTGTTTAAAGGCTTTAGCGGTTGTTTTTGTTCGATCGGGATTAAGCTTTCCACCTATATCCACAATTTTGGCATACTCCATATGTGACTACTTTACTACCCTTCCGTATAAGTAAAGGTATCCAGATCGTCGCACCGAGAGTAATCATGGTTAGGAGGATCCAGAAGATCGACATTAGGCAACCACGCTTCTTCTGTTTGGCGACAATTTGAAAGTTAATATTATCACTACCGCATTTGCGACAACCCATTGTAAAACCCCCAAAATTCATATTGATCTGATTCGGCGAAATGTTCTTACTTGACGTTTTTCTTGATAGTCACTATATAGTGAACTAGCTTTCCTAATATTATTCATAATTTTTTGCGGATTGTCGAATGCACAGGTGAATTTGAATTCCTCTATTTCCTTATGACCGTTTTCGTTCAGCCACCAATTTTCAAACTTAATGTTGCCCCGCCAAATCGTATAACGCAGCCGAATGTTGGTATCGAGGTATTCAAGGCACCTCCCCCGGCATAAGAATCTATTATAGTTGACGAATTCGATACTATCAAAATCGCCAAGAGGAATAACACGCACTTTAAGATAGATGTCGGGATCCCTTGCTAGCTTTATTCGACCGCAATATCTGCTGAAAATCACGACTTTTTCAGCTATCTCAATATAGGTATACTTCTTATGTAGCTTATAAATTGGGCGCAGAATCAGGACACTCACCATTATTATAAGTGCAATTATCAATAGTGCGCCAAGTATGAAGAGTGAAAAAACTTTCATTAATTCGGCGCTGTTTTCCCCGTCTTTTTTAAGCCAAATAAGTAGCAACAATGTTAAGATTGCCTGCATGAAAGGAGCGCAAATTAAGAAAACAATAATCCCATAATTCCTTTTTAATAGGCGGGGGCTAATTGGATAGAATCTTCTCACTGTTGAAACTCCTTGTGATGGCATTAAGGCTCATTGACCACACCTTCTATGCGAATACTTGACCATATTTTTTTATATCGCCCGAATATATTAGCTGCAAATTATCCATATGGCGGAAGTCATCGGGCTTAACAAGGGATAATCTCTTATCAAAATTGATTATTCCTGCCTCTTGTAAGATATATGCAACGAATTGAGAACACATGAAGCTATGCTTTGGCTTGATCGGGATATTGAAAATCATTGTTAGGAATCCAAGCAAATTATATTTATATAACTTCTTATCATTATCGAATTTCTCAATTAAACTATTGAACCGTAGATATTGCTCATATGTGACAGGAATTTTATATATAACGCATGGCACACTTGAATACATTCCAAATACACCATCTGTAATATTTTCTTTAGTGAATCCCGCCGGGAATAATTTCGGCGCATTCTGTCTAGCGAAACTGAACATGTTAGCTAATCGCTCATCAGTCGATACAGATACATGGTTGAACGGCGCCCGTGTGTAGAATTTTATCAGTCTTGATACCCTTGTTCCAGTTTGGGTAAGAACAAGATATAGTGCGTATTCATCCTTTATATCAATGGAGTCCATGCTCTCCCTCTTATATAGTAACATTTCATAGTCCCCCTAAATTACATTCTCGAAGACTATTATAACTGATTATTTAGGATTTGTACAGTGCTTGACTAAAATGAATTTTATGTTAACATTCCGTTTGCGACCGTAACATATTCGCTGATAGCAATTTCATGTTGCAATTTTAATTTTTTTAATGTATAATTTTTAGTATATATCATACAAAACAAGTGGTTTGTAATGATAAACTATTAATTATGACGTGATTTATGGCAATGTTGCACAATTGGGCCACTTAATTCGATTCACATTTAGTATTGGTAATTCACTACGTTCATGTTTTCAAGAGGAGGGAAATTAATGTTAGATAAAGCAAAGGTACTGAAATTAGATGTACTGGACATTAATAATAAAGTCATATACTCCACCGACAGATTCCAACCGGGCAAGACCTTATTTGGCAAGGTTGACGATGCATTACTGATTTTATTCGGTGAAGATATGCCCGAATTGAGCAAGGGCGCACCCGTGAAAATAATCTCCCATATCATGAGCGGCGATAGGATTATGCGAACGGGCAAGATAACAATTTCTACATATAAGCAAATGAATATCAGCGTTGATAAAAAATGCGAAAAATTGCAGGAAAGAAGGAGGTATTTTAAAGTTGCGGTAAAAGTGCCGGCTAAAATCCTCCTTTCCACATACGATGATGAAATAATAAATTACAATGACGGGATTGACGTCGTAGTCAGGGATATAAATATCGGCGGTATTTTTATAGAAACTGAACATGAATTCAAGGAGGGGGCGGAGCTACTACTTGAAATGACGCTCGGCGATGAAGAGATCTGCTCACCGTGCCGGATACTGCGTGTTCAACATAGGGGCGGCGAATTAGAGGGATATGGATGCAGCTTCTTAAAAATTTCTACTGAGCAGGAGCAAATTATAGCAAGATATATTTTTATGATGCAATTAGAACAACGAAAAAGACGGATTAGACGAATGAACGGGGAGCAAGACTATGAAGATTAAACATATAATTAGGATAGTTTTGGGGATTTTTATATTTGTGCCGATGCTAGTCATGCTAATTGCGATAAGAGGAGCATCGCAGCAATATGCGACAGCGATGATTAGAGAGGGGCTAGAGCTAACTGTAAAAGGTGAGGCGGATAATATATCTACCGAAATATCAAAGATTGATCTTGACCTAAAATTAATATCGGATAATGCCGCATATAGGGAGATCGTGCATGATATAGATCGGGGCGAAAGTATTGATAGTAAGAGGGAAGATCAGGTATATCAATATCTAAAATATGTGACGCAAAAGAGCGAATCAGTGATTGAGGCATCGCTCCTAGATCTAACTGGGAATGTGATGTATTCATCCAGTGAAGATTTAGTAGGTAGTAAGTATGAACTACCTAGTGATCTATTATTGATGGAAGAAGATGAAGTATATACGGGCCATTCGCAGGATTATCTTAATTTCATGAAAAGGATGTTCGACGGAGTAGATCTAATAGGGTATGCGCAGATCAAGGTGAAATTAGGTGATGTTCACTTCCCATTACTTATGGAGGAAGTTAGCAATGCTAGATTCTACATTCTATGGGACGAAAATACGGTATTCGATTATAAAGATGGCGATATAGCGATTAGCGACTTGAAAGATAGTGGATTCAAGAATTTCCTGACCCAAACCCACGATAAGGACCCTAAAGTAAACGAATATAGCGACGGAAAAAGCATAGCATATTCTTCAAAGATTGCAGGTAGTTCGCATTGGTTCATCGGTGTAGTTAATTTACAGGGAGCGAATGCACATACGGCGCAGGTGTTAAGGGACATATTATTATTTACATTGCCAATCTTTATAGTATTACTAATACTTAGCTATGTCGTTGCGGATATGGTGATGAAACCATTCAACA
>JAAZLM010000175.1 GCA_012799315.1 Clostridiales bacterium
ATGTTGACAAGGGAATTGGCGACTGAAGTTTCCGATGCATCGGGAATGCAACTACTCGATATACCGAATCGCTGCTGGTCGGACGAAGTTCTTAACAAGCTAGACATTGATAAAAGCCTACTCGGTACGGTATACGAATCCGTTGATGTTACGGGCACTTTAACAAGGGAGGTTGCAGAGTTAACCGGTCTATGTGAAGGGATCCCCGTTGTCGGTGGTGCTGGCGACAATGCCGCCGCCGCTGTCGGAACAGGTGTTGTGTCGGATGGACGTGCATTCACGACGATTGGAACATCGGGAGTAGTGTTCGCACATACATCGAATATATCTATCGATCCTAAGGGTAGAGTTCATACATTCTGTGCAGCAGTGCCAAATACATGGCATGTAATGGGCGTTACACAAGGGGCGGGATTATCACTAAAGTGGTTCAGAGATAATCTTTCTATTAGCGAAATGGAAACAGCTAAATTACTCGGTGTTGATCCATATTACCTAATGGATAAAGAGGCTGAATGCGTTCCAATTGGGGCGAACAAGCTAATTTACCTCCCATATATGATGGGTGAGCGCACTCCGCATCTTGATCCGAATGCTAGAGGAGTCTTCTTCGGGCTAGGTGCGATCCATACAAAGAGAGATATGCTCCGTGCCGTGCTTGAGGGAGTATCATATTCACTTAGGGATTGTGTTGAGGTTTTCCGTCAGATGGATATTGACGTTAATGATATGATGGCTTGCGGTGGTGGTGGAACATCCCCCCTATGGCGTCAAATGCTTGCAGATCTCTATGCTTGCCCAGTTAAAACAACTAAGAATACTGAGGGGCCGGCACTCGGTGTTGCATTGCTCGCTGGCGTTGGCTCTGGAGTATATTCCAGTGTTGAAGAGGCTTGCTCGGCAGTTATCACACCGGATAAAATTCAGGAACCAATAACGGCAAATATAGATGAGTATGAGAAGTTCTATAATATTTATAAATCTCTCTACCCATCGCTTAAAGATAATTTCAACACTCTTGCAAATATTTAGACTCTATGTTACAATATCATGTAGCATAAGCTTTGCTATGCACGAACAAGTGAAAGGATGTTGAAAATCTATGAAGATGTTCATTGACACTGCTAATGTTAAGGAAATTAAAGAGGCAAATGACTTAGGTGTGATTTGCGGTGTGACGACGAATCCATCGCTAATTGCAAGGGAGGGACGTGACTTCGTTGAAGTCGTAAAGGAGATCACCTCAATTGTCGACGGCCCGATATCGGCTGAAGTTATCTCTCTTGAGGCTGATAAAATGGTGGAGGAGGCAATCCCCCTAGCTGAAATTCATAAGAACATTGTAATTAAAATTCCAATGTGTGCAAATGGGCTTAAAGCAACAAAGATCCTTACTGAAAAGGGCATTAAAACAAATGTTACATTGATCTTTTCCGCTGCTCAGGCTCTCCTTGCTGCTCGTGCAGGCGCTACATATGTTAGCCCTTTCATCGGCAGGCTCGATGATGTTGGCATTGACGGTATGGAATTAATTGCTGAAATCGTAGATATATTCGATGCTCACGCAATTGAAACTGAAATAATTGCAGCAAGTATTCGTAATCCTATTCATGTAACGGAGGCGGCTCGTCTTGGCTGCGATATTGCCACAATACCATATAATATTATTATGCAGATGACTAAGCATCCACAAACAACACTTGGAATCGAACAATTCCTAAAAGACTGGGAATCCGTTGAGAATAAGTAGATATATAAAACGAACACGGTATCATCATATTTGATGATACCGTGTTTTATTTTACCACCTATTTGCTATATTAATGCGGTTGATGGCTCGTTTTAACTTTAAAGTCGCTATGTCGAATTCCAGATCGCTTTTCTTTGATTCAAGAGTTAATCTAGCATTTTCCTGCGCTCTTTTTGCTCTGTCTACATCAATTTCATCAGCCCATTCGCATGAATGACTAAGAATAGTTGTCATATCCTTGCCAACTTTAATCACGCCATCGGCAAGAGCGGCGTGCTTCCACTCATCGTTAATTTTGATCTTCATTTCGCCAACTTCAAGGGCGGCAACGTATCTTTCATGATTTTTCAATATGCCCGTATCACCTTCAGTAGTGCGAACGACAATGTGCTGCACTTCCCCATCGTAAAAAACTCTATCCGGAGTAATAACTTTAACTTTAAAGGTGGACATAGTTATTCCCCTTTCTTTGCCTTTTCAAGCACTTCATCTATTGTGCCAGCGAAAAGGAATGCTGACTCAGGTACATCATCATGCTTGCCCTCGATAATTTCCTTAAAGCCACGAATTGTTTCTTTGAGTGGCACATATCTACCCTGCATACCGGTAAATTGCTCCGCAACTGAGAACGGTTGCGATAGGAATCGTTGGATTCTCCTCGCTCTTGTAACTATCAATTTATCGTCGTCGGAGATTTCATCCATACCTAGGATGGCGATTATATCCTGCAATTCCTTATATCTTTGTAATACGGATTGCACTGCTCTTGCAACATCATAATGTTCTCTGCCTAGGATCTCCGGTGTTAATATCCGTGAAGTCGAATCAAGCGGATCCACCGCTGGATAAATACCAAGCGATGAGATCTGTCTTGACAATACTGTTGTAGCATCAAGATGCGCAAAAGTCGTCGCCGGTGCTGGGTCAGTTAAGTCATCGGCAGGAACATATACAGCCTGCACTGATGTGATTGAGCCTTTTTTAGTAGAGGTGATTCTCTCCTGCAGCTGCCCCATCTCGGTAGCTAATGTTGGTTGGTACCCTACCGCCGATGGCATCCGCCCTAATAAAGCCGATACCTCGGATCCTGCCTGAGTGAATCTGAATATATTATCAATAAATAGAAGAACATCCTGCCCCTGTTGATCCCTGAAGTATTCCGCCATTGTAAGACCGGATAATCCGACCCTCATTCTAGCCCCCGGCGGTTCATTCATCTGACCGAATACTAGGGCAGTTTTGTTAATAACGCCCGATTCAATCATTTCATTATATAGGTCATTCCCCTCACGGGTACGCTCCCCTACACCTGTGAATACGGAGATTCCGCCATGTTGCGTTGCGATATTGTTGATAAGCTCCATTATTAAGACAGTTTTACCAACTCCCGCACCGCCGAATAACCCGATTTTACCGCCCTTTAGATATGGTGCAATCAGATCAACAACTTTGATCCCCGTTTCAAGAACTTCAGAAGATGCCTCCTGTTCCTCATATGACGGCGCCGGTCTATGAATTTCCCACTTTTCATCGGTATTTGGTGCGGGTTTTTCATCAATGGCATCGCCCAGAACATTGAATATCCTGCCCAAAGTCTGTTCGCCGACTGGTACTGAAATCGTCGCACCTGTATCGACAGCCTCCAGCCCACGGATCAGCCCGTCGGTACTGCTCATAGCTATGCATCTTACGATATCATCACCGATATGTTGAGCGACCTCGACCGTGAGCTTTTTATCATCATTTTCTATAGTTATTGCATTGAGTAATTTTGGCAATCTCTCTTTAGAAAATCTAATATCGACGACTGCACCAATTATTTGAACGACTACACCTATATTTTCTTTCTGCATTCTAGCATTCAATCCTTTCCTGACTTGCCTTTAGCCCTGCCCCTTAGCACCTGAAACAATTTCCGAAATTTCTTGCGTTATGCTCGCTTGCCTTGCTCTATTATATAGTAACGATAATTCATCTATCATCTCGTTAGCATTATCGGTTGCCGCCTCCATCGCTACACGTCTTGCCCCTTGTTCCGATGCATAGGATTCAACAACTGCACCAAAAATTAAACCAGAAATATATTGCGGCACTATCTTCTCATATACTTGTTCCGCAGATGGATCATATGAAGTTAGTGAACGTTGGTTGGCGTCTTTCTTAGAATAGCGTGCAATTGGTAATACGGGTAATCGCCTTGGCTTCTGATTTAGAGTTGATACGAATTCAGTAAAATAAAGTTTTACTTCATCAACTTCACGATCAAGGAATTGCTTTGTTACAATGTCCGATAAGACTCGTGTTTCTTCGGATGTGATTGTTTCAGCTATTCCAGCATATCCCTCTAGGATATCCGCATCCCGCTTAGAGAAAAATTCTACTGCCTTTTTCCCTATGGCTAAAATCTTGACATCTTTGCCCTCGGCGTCCCTCTCAGCTAGTCTTAGCACATTACTATTATATCCACCCGCCAATCCCCGATCACCCGCAATTACTATGTAAAGTGATTTCTTTACATCCCTTTTTTGCGTATACGGAGATGAAAAATCCGAATTCTCGGCGGAAATTTCACTCATTATTTCATAGAGTGCGTTAAAGAACGGGCGAGAATCCTCCGCTCTTTGCTTTGCCTTCCTTAGCTTTGAGGAAGCAACTAGCTCCATAGCCTTCGTTATTTGCATGGTACTTTCGACACTTTTGATGCGTCGCTTAATATCTTTCATACTGCCCGTCGCCATTTAATCGCTCCCCTCTATTAGCTAAATCGTTGTTAGGAATTCTTTTGCGAAGTCCTGCAACACTTCACGCAGCTTTTTCTCATTATCCTCCGTCAGTATCTTCTCACTTTTAATCGAACTAGTGATTTCAGGATAGGTCGAATTAATATGTTCGAAAAGCTGCTTCTCATATTCTCTAATTTTATCAACTGGGATATCTACTAGGAAATTATTGATAACTGCATATATAATTACAACTTGATTTTCTACTGTAATCGGTGAATTCTGTGATTGTTTTAATACCTCAACAATTCGCTCACCCTTTGCTAATCTGTCTTTTGTATCCTTATCTAAGTCGGATCCGAATTGTGAGAATGCTTGTAATTCACGATATTGCGAATAGTCAAGTTTCAATG
>JAAZLM010000176.1 GCA_012799315.1 Clostridiales bacterium
AAGGAAAGGGAGCTGTTAACATGGCAATTAATCTACTTTTCAACGATGGTTGGCACTTTACCAAGCAGGAAATTGATACGCCGATTGATAAGTTCACCTCTGATGAGATTATATGGAATGAGGTTGACATCCCCCATGATTGGCTAATTTACGATGCGAACAATTTATACGAAACTTCCGAAGGTTGGTATAAAAAAGATTTCACGGTAGAGGACTTAGATGATAAGATCATGTCCGTACGTTTCGAAGGTGTATATATGAATACCTTTGTATATGTTAATGGCGAGCTTGCCGGTGAATGGAAATACGGATATTCCACCTTTGAATTCGACATTACAAAATTCCTGAAAGTAGGACAGAATACGATTAATGTTATAGTCAAGCACGAATCACCAAATTCACGTTGGTATTCCGGTGCAGGCATTTATAGAAATATATGGCTAAAGACAAGAGATTTAACGCATATTGTACCTGATGGAATCTACTTCTCTACAAAGAAGCTGGAAGATTCATGGATGGTGGAGATAGAAACTGAGGTTGCAAATAAGGGTGAAAGTAAGGAAGCAGTAGTCCTTCATACCTTGATAGATAAAGAGGGGGCAATCTACTGTAGTTCACAGAAAAAAATCAATGCATCGACTGGGATGCAAGTCGACAAGCAGGAATTCGAAGTGAAGTCGCCTGCGATTTGGTCGATAGAAGAACCGAATCTATATAAGCTAAAAACTGAAATTATAGTCGACGGTGCAATCGTCGATGTAGAAGTGCAGAACGTCGGATTTAGAACATTCCATTTCGATACTGATGAAGGATTTTTCCTCAATGGCGAATGGGTCAAGCTACACGGAGTATGTTTGCATCATGATTTAGGCTCACTCGGTGCTGCAGTGAATAAAGAAGCGCTAAGGCGCCAATTGGAAATCATGGTGGAAATGGGTGTCAATTCGGTAAGAACATCGCACAATATGCCCGCCACCGAGCTGATGGAACTTGCCGATGAGATGGGAATCCTCATTAATTCTGAAGCATTCGATATGTGGGAGCTGCCGAAAACGAAGTACGACTATGCTCGATTCTTCAATGATTGGGCACAAAGAGATGTAGCTAGTTGGATAAGACGTGATAGAAATCACCCGAGCGTCATAATGTGGAGTATCGGCAATGAAATCTATGATACGCATGCAGGGCCAAGAGGACTTGAAATTACAAAAATGCTCAGGCAATTCGTACTAGATAATGACCCAAAGCAGAATGCTATGGCGACGATCGGATCCAACTATATTGCGTGGGAGGGCGCACAGAAATGTGCGGACGAGCTGACCCTATCCGGCTATAATTACGGTGAGCCGCTATATGATGAACATCATAAGAAATATCCTCACTGGTATATTTATGGTAGTGAAACCGCATCAAGAGTGCAAAGTAGGGGGATTTATCACTTCCCAGCAAGCACAAGTGTCATGACATACGATGATTTACAATGTTCTTCACTTGAGAATTGCAAATCGGGCAATGGCGATAGAACAGCGCAAACGACTATTATTCAAGATAGAGATGCAAAATTCTGTGCAGGGCAATATATCTGGACGGGAATTGATTATATCGGTGAGCCTACACCGTATTTCACAAAGAACTCATATTTTGGACAAGTCGACACTGCAGGATTTGAAAAGGATTCTTTCTATCTATATCAATCGGCATGGACGAACTATAAAGACAATCCTATGGTGCATCTATTCCCATATTGGGATTTTAATGAGGGGCAAATAATCGACATTATGGCATATTCTAATGCGCCGCAGGTCGAACTATTCTTCAATGGTGAATCCCTCGGTATATGTGAAATTGATCATCAAAATGGCAAAAAGCTGAATGGATCGTGGCAATTACCATATCAAAAAGGTGTATTAAAGGCCGTCGCATACGATGAAGAGGGCAACATTATAGCCGAGGATGAGCAGAAGTCATTTGGCGATGGCGCAAATATCGTATTAAAGCCGAATAAGACACAGATGAATGCCGATGGCGAAGATTTAATTTTTGTTGAAATCTCAACTGAAGATGAAGATGGAACATTCGTCGCCAATGCTAGGAATCGCATGGAAGTTATCGTAACGGGGGCGGGCCGCCTTATCGGACTTGATAACGGCGATAGCACCGACTATGATGAGTATAAGGGCACAAGTAGGAAGCTCTTTAGCGGCAAATTACTAGCGATTATAGCTGCGAAATTAGATGCAGGCGACATCAATGTAAAGGTAAAATCGAGTGGGTTCGATGATGCCGAGCTAGAATTGAACGCATTGCCTTGTGAAGCGGCGATCGGCATATCAGCCAATACTGAGAATGAAAGATCCGCACCGAATAACGAAGTACCGGTGAGGAAGATTGAGCTGATTAATAAAGGCACAAATAAGCTTGATAAAGATAATATGACCGCAACTATTAAGGCGCAGCTGCTACCGACTAATACAACTTATACCGATCTAACATGGAAGGTAGTAACCAATAGTGGCATTGAAACTAATGTTGCGAAAATTGATGCCGATGGCGACACGGCGACTATCACCGCAATCGGCGATGGGCAATTCAGGCTACGCTGTTCGTGCAATAACGGTAAGGATGCGCCAGAAGTTCTATCCGAGCTTGAATTCGAGATTAGCGGACTGGGGCAGACTACAATCAATCCATATGAATTCATTCCTGCGAGTCTCTACAATGCGAGCAACCTCCCACTTGATGAAGTTCTCCGTGGTGGAATTGCAGCTGCGAAGGAGGCGACCCATATCGGATTTAAGAATGTTGATTTTGGTCTTGATGGTTCCGATGAGATCACCATTCCTATTATAAGATGGTTCAAGAACGACCCAACTCCAATACAAATATGGGAGGGGATGCCGGGCGAGGACGGCGCTGAAATCTTATTCGATGGTGAGTATCAGGCGGATTTCGTATGGCAAACCTATGTGCCGAATACATTCAAACTAGCTAAGAGATTAACGGGTATTAGAACGATATGCATAGTCGTGTCCACCGATAACGAGAATGTATTCGTACAAGGATTCAAATTCACTCCATCAAATAAAGCGTATGAGAAATTATCTTCAAAAGACAATTCAAGGATATATGGCGATTCATTCGTTATTACTGAGCAGGCAATCGAGGAGATCGGCAACAATGTTTATCTTGAATTCGACGATATGAATTTTGATAAAGGTGTAAAGAAAATTACAATCTGCGGAAAAACACGCAATGAGAAAGATACTATCCACATAAGATTCACAAGTGAAGACAGTGGCGAGATTAATCATATTGCTGAATTTTCACATTCCGATAGCTACGAGGAGAAAGAATTCGATATAAGTGGCATTAGCGGAAATCAAACAGTGAAATTTACATTCCTACCGGGATGTAACTTCGACTTCAAATGGTTCAAGTTTGAATAGTACTGGAAATTATGTGAACAAGAATTAAGGTAGGTCGGAACGGGAGCACTCACTATATAGAGTGCTCTCGTTTGTTTAATATGGGCAGAATCCCGCCTTATTGTTAAAATATATACCCATTGATTCATATGAAAATTCGACATAATGTACAAAAAATAAGCAAAAATATATACTATAAATTGTATTGACATTCAGCATGAAACACTATATAATAGTATTCATACGCAATGAAACACTATATATTGTGTTTTTATAGATGATGGAGGGAACACGATGATAACGAAGATAATTAAGAGGGACGGGCGGCAAGCACCGTTTAATATTGAAAAGATAGCGAATGCCGTATATAAGGCGGCTCAGGCAGTCGGTGGCAATAATTATGAAGAAGCAATGGAAATTGCGGAAGATGTATGTAAATACGTTGATGCGAATTCTACCAAAGAGATTCCAACAGTTGAGGAAGTGCAGGACGCAGTTGAGAAGATCCTAGTAGAAAAGGGACACGCAAAAACGGCTAAAGCATATATAATTTATCGTGCAGAACGCACAAGAGTGCGTGAAATGGACACAAGGCTAATGAAAGTATATGAGGACTTAACCTTCAAGGAGGCAAAGGACAGCGATATTAAGCGTGAAAATGCCAACCTTGATGGTGATACTGCTATGGGAACTATGCTGAAATATGGTTCCGAAGGGGCAAAGCAGTTCTATGAAATGTATGTACTTGATCCAAAGCACGCAAAAGCGCATGCTGACGGCGACATCCATATTCATGACTTAGATTTCCTCACATTGACGACGACTTGCTGCCAAATTGATATAAAGAGGCTTCTCAAAAATGGATTTTCAACTGGGCACGGATTCTTGCGTGAGCCGAACGATATTTCCAGCTATTCGGCACTTGCTTGCATAGCAATCCAGTCGAATCAAAATGACCAGCACGGCGGACAGAGTATACCGAATTTTGAGTATGCGATGGCTGACGGTGTTAAAAAAACATATAAGAGAAGATACGATATGAATATTGGTCGGGGACTTGAGCTAATTGCGGATGTCCCGAATGGCGATGATGTAGCTAAAAAGATTGGCGATGAGATTTTTGAATCGACCGGCCTAATGCCTAGTCTAGGTGACGATAACGAATATCATGCTGCCGAACTTGAGAAGTTAAAGCAATATACCGATGAGAGGAATGCGCTCAAGATACAAAGATTCGCTAAAAAGACATCGTATAAAGAAACAAATCGTGCAACATATCAAGCAATGGAAGCACTAGTCCACAACTTGAACACGATGAATTCACGTGCGGGAGCGCAAACTCCATTCAGCTCCATTAATTACGGGCTAGATACGTCGGTTGAAGGAAGAATGGTTATTGAGAATGTTCTTCTTGCGACTGAGGCAGGGCTTGGAAATGGCGAAACGCCGATATTCCCAATTCATATCTTTAAAGTAAAAGAGGGCATAAACTACAATAAAACAGATCCTAACTACGATTTATTTAAGCTTGCTTGCCGTGTTTCTGCCAAAAGATTATTCCCGAACTTTTCGTTCATTGATGCGCCATTCAACCTCCAATACTATAAAGAGGGCGATATTGATAGTGAAGTTGCATATATGGGATGCCGCACTAGGGTAATAGGTAATAATTACGACAAGGATAGGGAAATTGTCACCGGAAGAGGGAATCTCAGCTTCACCTCAATTAATCTACCACGTCTTGGAATTAAGGCGAATCATGATATAGATAAATTCTTTACCATGTTAGATGAAAACATCGATATAATTATCGAGCAGCTAGAATATAGATTTAAAATTCAAGCAGCTAAAAAGGTCCGCAACTTCCCATTCCTTATGGGACAGGGCATCTGGATCGATTCGGAAAAGCTAGG
>JAAZLM010000015.1 GCA_012799315.1 Clostridiales bacterium
CTATCTACTTGTGGTGCAGAAGTTCAAAAGGGGAATGCGCCCGAAGAAAGAAAAATAGCTCGCCTATTTAGAAATCCTGAAGTAACTACACTTATTAAAAGATGTAATGACTTCGGCGCTGGCGGAGTATCGGTAGCTATTGGCGAATTAGCTGATGGATTAATTATAGATCTAGATTCAGTACCTACAAAATATGATGGTCTTGACGGAACGGAAATAGCTATTAGCGAATCGCAAGAACGTATGGCTATCGTCGTTACAAAGGAAAATGCAGATAAAATCATTCAAGAAGCAGATAAAGAGAATTTAAGTGCTACCCTAGTAGCTGTTGTTACTGAAGAGCCTCGCCTCACAATGCATTGGAAGGGTAATACCATTGTCGATCTATCAAGAGAATTCTTAAACTCTAACGGCGCTGTAAAACATACGAATATCCATGTTACTCAGCCCGAATTAACTGCTATCTCCCAACATAATAACTCAAAAGAATCATGGCTATCCCATGTTTCCGATTTAAATATTTGTTCGCAAAAAGGATTGACTGAGAGATTCGATTCTACGATTGGCGGAGGAACTGTCCTTGCTCCGCTAGGAGGAAAAAAGCAACTCACCCCTATTCAAGCAATGGTGGCAAAGCTGCCTGTATTGAATGCAGATACCTCAACTTGTTCATTGATGTCTTGGGGGTATAATCCATTTCTCAGTGAGCAAAGCCCATTCCACGGGGCAATGAGCGCCGTAATAGAATCTATTGCAAAAATTATTGCAACTGGTGGAACTCGTTCACAATGTTGGCTATCGTTCCAAGAATTCTTTGAAGATCCTAAGAATGATCCAATCCGCTGGGGCAAGCCTTTTTCAGCATTATTAGGCGCATTCAAGGCACAGCTTGAATTAGGTTGTGGTGCGATAGGCGGTAAGGATTCTATGTCCGGCAGCTTTGAAGATATAGATGTTCCCCCTACTTTAATTTCCTTTGCTGTATCGGCATCGGATAGTGTGAATATAATATCTCCAGAATTCAAAGATGCAGGCGATAAAGTGATTTTACTATCACCCGATTATGATGAAAATGGTGTACCAGTATTTGAAAGTGTCCGTAATGTATTCGACACTGTAGAAAAGCTAATTAAAGATGGCATTGCTAAGTCTGCATGGGCGGTTGGATATGGTGGCATTGCTGAAGCTATTGCTAAGATGTGCTTTGGTAATGGGCTAGGATTTGATTTCAAATGCAGCCTAACCGACAAAGATCTATTTGAAGGAACATATGGTTCATTCGTCATTGCTGTCGATAAAGATGCTGATATTGATGGTAAAATCATCGGTAACGTATCTGAAAACGCTGCAATTAAATTCGATGAATTCAGCATAAACATCAAGGAATTACAATCTGCATGGGAGAATAAGTTGGAGCCGATTTTCCCGACAAAAATAGATAAAACTACATCGGCAGCTAATGCGATTAATTTTAGTAATAGCAAACAGATCTCCCCATCAATTAAGGTTGCTAAGCCGCGGGTAGTAATACCTATTGTGACGGGCACTAATAGCGAATACGATCTATCCCGAGAATTTGAAAACGCAGGCGCAAATGTTGAGGTATTCGTAATGCGTGATAGAAATGTTGCCGAAATGCAAGAATCTATCAATGGACTAGAAAGTATTATAAGAAGCTCGCAAATAATGGTGCTGCCAAGCGGATTTGCTGGCGGAGAAAAATCGGAAGGTAGTGGAATGTTCCTAGCATCACTACTGAGCAACGCAAAAATAAAAGATGCGGTTCTCGATCTACTGAATAATCGTGACGGTTTAATACTCGGCATTAATAGCGGATTCAATGCTCTGCTAAAATTAGGACTCCTACCCTATGGCGAATACCGTGAAGTTGGGCAAAGTGGTGCAACATTAACATCTAATGTGATTAGCCGCTACCAATCAAAACTTGTCAATACACGCATTGCATCGAATAAATCTCCGTGGCTCTATTCGGCGAATGTCGGTGATATTCACACTCTACCAATTTCACATGATGAGGGTAGATTCATAGCGTCGGACGAATTGATCGGCGAATTAGCTAAGAACGGACAGATCGCCGCACAGTATGTAGATTTCAACGGCGATCCGACCATGGATATTAGATTCAACCCATCAACATCGGCTTGTGCGATTGAGGCTATATCTTCGCCGGATGGTCGCATCCTAGGTAAGATGGCGCATAATGAGCGCATTGGCTCCGATAATATCTATAAGAACATCACGGGGAATTTTGATCATAATATCTTTAAAGATGGCGTCAATTACTTCCTATAAACATGATAAATTAAATTAAAGCAGGCCATTGTCACCTTAAGATAAATTTAGGTTGACAATGGCTTGTTTCTATGTTACAATGCTTTTATTATCATAAGAACCGAGGTGAGAAAGTGAATGTGAAGCAACAAGTCCTAGCATCGCTTGAGAGGAATAAGGGCGAATATATCTCGGGCACAGATCTGTCCAATCGGTTGAATGTTAGCAGGAATGCCGTTTGGAAGGCAATCAAATCACTGCAAGACGACGGATACAGAATTGATGGCATTAAGAATAAAGGGTATTCATTATCGACCAAGTGCGATATTATATCGGCACAAAGTATAGCAAAGTTTTTGTCTAGTGATGCAAAGCTTTTTGATATTGAAGTTCATGATGTTGTGGATTCAACAAATACTCAGCTTAAAGTTGAGGCTGGGAATGGCACCCCAGAAGGCAGGGTAATTATTGCGAATGAGCAAACATCGGGCCGTGGCAGAATGAATCGAAGTTTTTTCTCCCCATCTAACACGGGGATTTATATGAGTATTCTTCTTCGCCCTAAGATGACTGCCGAGGAATCGCTATTCCTCACGACTGCCGCCGCTGTTGCCGTTGCAAAGTCAATTGAGAATGTTTCTGGTTGCGATGCTAAAATTAAATGGGTCAACGATATTTTCTGCAATGGCAGAAAAGTATGCGGAATTCTAACCGAGGCAACGCTCGACATTGAAAGTGGCGGGTTGCAATATGCAGTCGTTGGGATCGGCATCAATATTATACCGCCGAAGGAGGATTTCCCGAGCGAATTACATGGTGTTGCAACTTCAATTTTCGATAAAGACGGTTATTATGTCGAGGCTAAGAGTAAATTGGTCGCACTAATTCTTGATGAGTTCTGGCAGTATTATCAGAATATTAGCAGTAGGAACTTCCTAGACGAATATCGTGAGCGATCCAATATTATAGGTAAGGAAGTAACTGTGCATTATGCAAATAAAAAAGAGAGAGCTACAGTACTGGGAATTGATGACCAGTGCCATTTGACGGTCAGGACTGCGAATGGTGAGGTAAAGAGCCTTTCATCGGGTGAAGTGAGTATTAGGGAGTTTGAATAATATGAATAAAAGTAAACTATTAATAATGGATATTGTCTTTGCAGGGATGTTCTCTGCAGTAATATCGGTTTTGTCGGTAATTGCTTTTCCGACACCGTTCGGTATTCCTATAACATTGCAAACATTCGCAATTGCGCTTTGCGGTTATGTTCTGGGGTGGAAGTTGGGACTTTTATCCACGGCGGTCTATATTCTAGTCGGCACTATTGGGTTGCCTGTTTTTGCGGGATTCAGTGCTGGAATAGGTGTTTTATTCGGCATGACGGGCGGATTCATTTGGGGATTCCTTTTCCTTGCTGCACTATGCGGATTGCAAGCTGATTCAGCAAATAGATTTATTAAGATTGCTCTAGGCTTATTAGGGCTGATTATCTGCCATATTCTTGGGATAATCCAGTTTTCACTTATTGCATCAACTTCAATTATAAAATCATTTTTCATTGTTTCATCGTCATTTTTAATAAAGGATATAATTTCTATCTTTGGGGCATATTTTGTTTCGATAGCAATTAAAAGAGCCGTTACTAAGCTCGGTTATAATCGCAATGTATAAATTAAGAGCACACCACTTACTATGCATGCGACTATTCGTAGGTGAAGGGTATAGCGATGCATTCGCCTCTAATATGCAAAGATGTATCGATGCTTTTACAAATGAACCGTCACTAGAATTTCAGCTAGTTCCCGCTTGTGACGATATATGTATGCATTGCCCTAATTTAAATTCTAGCTATCAATGCTCGCAAGGTGATCAAAATATATTACATAAAGATCGTCTTGTAGCAGAAATTCTAGAACTCAAAATGTTAGACAGCTATTCATATAGTGAGATCGGCGACAAAATATTAAAACTTATGAAAAATGCTGAATTTGAAAGATGTTGCTCTACTTGCAAATGGTATGAAGTCGGGCTATGTTCATTCGATAATCTAGTTGCAAATTTAAGCGCAAACTAACTCAATCAAAGAAATCTCCATCTAATAGAACGAATTCTACTAGATGGAGATATTTATTTTGGTTTAATTGAATTTATCTATTTATATATCGGGCCATAATGTTTGCACGCTCTATAATCTGCACCTTCTAAATCGTTAGTGCCGAATGCGCTCCATGCGTGAGGGCGGTAAATGCGCTCCTTCTCCACATTATGCATGCTGACTGGAATGCGGAGCATCGATGCGACTGTGATTAAGTCATCGCCGATATGACCGTAGGAAAATGCACCGTGATTCGCTCCCCAATTTGCCATAACTGAATATGTGTCTGTAAAGGCGCCTTCTCCAGTAATTTTTGGTGTGAACCATGTTGATGGCCAAGTAGGGTCAGTTCTATCAAGTAGAGTTTTGTTTATATCTTCAGGTAGTTCAACAGTATACCCTTCGGCGATTTGCAGCGTCGGGCCGATTCCGTCGATAATATTGATTCTTGCCATGGTGACGGGCATTTCTCCCTTAGTTGAAAATGTTGATGAGAATCCCCCGCCTCTGAAATACTCGACATTCGCCGGGCTGAAATTAGTTGCATCAAGACACGCTTTTATATCATCGTCGGTTAGATCCCACCAACGCTTCATAGTTGGGTTGCCGTTCTCGTCTTTTTGCTCGCCTGTTCCATCAAGTGCCGCAGCACCGGAATTGATCAAGTGGATAATGCCATTGGCCGCTAGTCCTTTAGCCTTTTTACCGGTCACTCTCTCCATCGACTCGGCACTCCAATATGTGCGAACATCTGCAAACACTGATGCTCTTGCAGTCAAGAGGTGTAGGAATATCATCGTCAGCGCATTTAAGGTATCGTTCTCAGTAGCGAAAACGAATTGCTCACGCTTGCCGTTCCAGTCAAAGCTAGAATTCATAATAGCTTCAGTGAAATCGGCATTAGGGCGGAAATCAGTCCACTGTCTTTGCCCTTGGAATCCGCCTGCAATAGCATTCTTGCCTCTTGCCTCTTCTTCGAATCCCATCTCAGCAAGCTTTGGATTCCCCTGCATTAAATCCATGAAAATCAGCGTCATCTTAGCACAGTATTCCCACTCTGCATCTTTTTGTTCTCTAGAATGAGCTTTTTCAGGTTTGTTGCGGTCTTCGCCCTCCTTGATATTTGCCTTTATCCATGACATAAGCTTCTCATATTCATCATGATCGTATATCCCTAGTTCGATACGACGAATAATTTCACTCATATCAGTCCATTCCGCTCTTAGTCCAAAGTATTTTTGGAATATATCAGCATCGCAATATGAGCCTGCAATCCCCATTGAAACACCGCCAATATTGAGATAAGCTCTATTGCGCATTGTTCCAACTGTGATAGCGGATCGTGCGAATCTTAAAATCTTTTCCTTAACATCTTGGGGAATTTCTGTATCGTCTTTGTCTTGGACTTCATGCCCATAGATTGAGAATGCTGGCAATCCACGCTGATTATGTGCCGCCATTACAGCAGCTAGATATACTGCCCCGGGGCGCTCCGTACCGTTAAATCCCCACACAGCTTTAATCGTTAGCGGATCTAAGTCCATAGTTTCGCTCCCGTAACACCAGCAAGGTGTAACGGATAGAGTTGCGCATACATTTTCTTTAGAAAACTTGTCCGCACAGGCGGCAGCCTCTGCTCCCCCGCCTATTGTTGTGTCGGCAATAACACATTCGACAGGTTGTCCGTTCGCATGAAAGACATTCGCTGATATTAGCTCGGCGGCGGACTTCGCCATACGCATTGTGTGTTCTTCTAAATCCTCTCTAACACCGAACTGGCGCCCATCAATTACTGGTCTGATTCCTATCCTTGGCAACATATTACATCCTCCTAAATTATAGTTGATATATTACTTTAATAACGTTGTACCATGATTGTCTATATTCATTCTTAGTAGCTGCCATTTTTCTAACCCTTGCTTATCTAATATTTTTCTTAATTCGGTAGTGAAATCTACCTTTTTAGCATCTACTATTGACATTATAGTCGGGCCTGCGCCACTGATATACGATGCGTATGCGCCTAAATCTAAAGCTGTTTGCATTACTTGTTCAACATTGGGCATTAATTTTAGTCGGAAGCTTTGGTGTAATCTATCTTCAGTTGCCACCTTTAGATTCTCATATTTCCCTGTAAGAATTGATGCGGAAAATAGTGCTGCCCTTGACAAATTGAATACTGCATCTTTATGCGGTATTTGTTCGGGTAGACGCGCTCTTGCTGTTTCAGTTTTTACGGTATAATCCGGAATAATTGCAACAAAATCAAGGTGACCGCATACTTCCTGCTTCACCCAATGAACCTCATCATCATCGAATACGGCAGTGACGATACCACCTAATAAGCATGGAGCGGTATTATCGGGATGCCCCTCAATTTTCGCTGAAAGATTGACTAAATCATCGTGGGTAAGTGGATTTTTTAACAAGGTGTTCGCTCCAACAAGCCCTGCAATTACGCATGCTGAACTACTCCCAAGTCCCCTAGTCATTGGAATATTACTTTCCTGCTCGATCATTAGTCCTCTGAACTTTACTCCGCAGATATCATAAACTTTTTTTGCTGTTTGGTATATTAAATTGTTCTCGTCAAGCGGTATATTGCGCTCATCTTTTGATAGAATTTTTACTCCGTCATACTCCTGCATTCCAACATAGTTATAACAGCTAACTGCAAGTCCTAATGCATCAAATCCAGCGCCTAAATTTGCGCTAGTTGCGGGGATTCTAATCTTTATCATTTAAAACATAGCCTTCCCTAAAAAACATTAATAGTCAAGCACTCGGATAGTGGATAATATAGTCATGCCACCATCTTTTAATTTCTTGATATGTTCATCTATTTTGCCTTCCGCCATAATTGGAGTGACAAAAGCAATTTCATTCTTAGGACAATTTTTCCTAGATAATAATGTAACTTCGCCAAATTCACGTTGAATAAGTTGCTTTGCATCGTCTTTATTTTCACATTCAGCACGAACATACTTTGCAAGTTCGGCTTCTTTATAATCTATAAGGAAATCCTGATTTGAATCAACCCAAGTTAATGTTTGTGATGTGCCGTTTGCCTTTGCAACGTCGATAACATCCGCCACCATAGAACTAGCAGTTGGGTATTTTCCTGCGCCTTTACCGTAGAAAACTACATCACCTGTGGCATCACCCCTGACTAATATACCATTGAAAACATCGTCAACACTGGCTAGCTGACTATCCGATGATATGAATGCTGGGCACACCATAGCAACAACATCCGATTCTTTTACTCCGTTTTTGTGAGTTGCTTTTGCCCATCCGATTAGCTTAACTGCTCCGCCCCAACTTGCAGCATACTCAACATCTTCTGCGGTAATTTTAGTGATTCCTTCAGTATATATATTCTCCGGATACACATGTCTACCGAATGCAAGCGATGCAAGAATGCAAATTTTACGACAAGAATCGTGACCATCGACGTCGGCGGTTGGGTCACTCTCAGCATATCCAAGTTCTTGAGCAAGTGCAAGAGCTTCGTCAAAAGTCATTTTCTCCCTAATCATTTTTGTTAAAATGAAGTTTGTTGTACCATTTAATATACCTGCGATTTCGTTAATCTCATTTGCTGCTAGGCACATATGAAGAGGCCTTATTATCGGCACACCCCCACCTACACTAGCTTCAAAGAAGAAGTTTACATTGTTTTGGCTTGCAATTTCTAGCAGTTCAGCGCCCTTAGCGGCTACAAGCTCTTTATTCGATGTTACGACGCTTTTGCCCGCTAATAAGCATGATTTGCAAAAATCATAGGCAGGATTTAGCCCGCCCATAGCCTCAACAACTATGTCAATTTCATCATCTTTAAGTATATCATTAAAGTCCTTAGTTAACTTATCGGCATAGGGACTGTCAGGAAAATCATGCAAGTCAAGAATATACTTAACTTCTATTGGCTCTCCTATTTTTCTTTCTATGCTCTCTTTTGAGTTGTAGATTACTTCAACTGTGCCTGAGCCCACTACACCAAAGCCCATTACTGCGATTTTAGACATATAAGCCTCCCAGAAAATAGTATTTATCATGTAAAAATATAATTTATAATTATTAGTAGTATATCATAATCTGTATTTGAAATCAAGTGTTGAGGATGTGTATTTAGTAGCTGAACATCGCTCGCCGTAGATACATTTTCGGTATAAAACACAATACATTATGCCAAGGCTCCTCTTTCTATTGGTAGCCATAAAGAACTAGATTCCAAATGAACATTATTAAACATTTCAATCCAGGTCCTTCGCATGAGGGACGACAGAAAAATACGGTAAATTACGCATGACAAAAGGCATTTCAATCCACGTCCCTCATAAGAGGGACGACAACTAATTGTTGCCAACTCTCTAAAACATCGTCTTATTTCAATCCACGTCC
>JAAZLM010000177.1 GCA_012799315.1 Clostridiales bacterium
AATGCAAAACTATTGACTATTTTTTAAATTTACTCTATTGTAATTGTAATGGCATTTAAAACTAAAAATTATAAGGAGGAATTTAAATGAAAAATAATATGTCAACAGTAAAAAAAGGTGTTATGAACACAGTTAAAAACATTGCTACAAGAGCAGCTGTGAAGAGTGCAAATTCGGCTTGCGTTTGGTGGCATTATCAACCAAAACAAACCGATGCAATCAAAGAACTTAGAAAGTTCTAATTATGGACAAAATAGTTGAGAAAATTGTATCGATATTTTACAGGAATTCTATTGTCAATGATGACAATATTGACGTTGTTAGATATGGAATGGAGATTGTTCTCTTAAAGGTACTTTTTTTCTTAACTATCCTACTTATTGGTGTAATAACTAACAACGTTGTTAATATTTTCGTTTTTATGTTATTTTACAAGCCACTGCGCACCTATGCGGGTGGCTATCATGCAAAAACACGAATAGGATGTTATTTCGTTTCAGTTTTAATGCTATTTTTATTTTTGATATCGGTCAAGCTTATTTCTATGTTTGATGTACTAATAAATGCTATCTATATAGTTGCAATTATTTCGGGTGTAACTATATGGATTCTAGCACCGGTAGAAACAAGTAATAAACCACTTGATGCAACGGAAAAGTGTCGTTATAGACTTATTTCAAGGATCATCCTTTTAGTCGAATTCTTCGTCGGGGGATTATGCTTGATTCTGAATCTTCACATTTTTTCTCTATCTATCGCATTAGTATTCACCTTTACGGGATTCTTTCTATTTTTGTGCCACATTCAGGAAGGCATAAGATTAGCATTTGGGAAGACCGAGGCGAATATTATTGATTAGTGCATTATGTGATCCTTAGATGCTAAACTCTTGGGCGCATTTATGCAGAGTGAATGTCAAATTGGATTTGCTTGCATCTCGGATTATTTAGTAGCGTGCTTGGTTTTTAGTGGCAGCCTTCCTATATTTAAGGGGGCTACCATTATTTTTTGACGTCTGCTAATGTGCGATAATTGACATTACATCTTTAAAGAGGTATACTATTACTATATATATACATTTAATCTATTAAAGAATATCAATCGAATAAGCAACAGAACAAACAGGAGGGTACATTATGAATATTTGGGATTCAATGCGACCAGAGAGGATTAAGCAAGATAATTTCATGGCTATAATTGAAATATCAAAAGGGTGTAAAGTAAAATATGAGCTTGACGAGGAGACCGGACTATTAGAAATGGATCGTATCCTATACACCTCAACGCACTATCCAGCGAATTACGGTTTTATCCCACTAACTTACGCATTCGACGGTGATCCTTTAGATGTGTTGGTGCTATGTTCAGAATCTATCAATCCAATGACGATCGTATCATGCTACCCGATCGGGGTAATTCATATGGAAGATAGCGGATATAATGACGAAAAGATAATTGCCATCCCGTTCGGCGATCCAACATATAATTCCTACAAATGCATCGACGAATTGCCCTCACATATTTTTTCTGAGATGACGCACTTCTTCTCCGTATATAAAACTCTAGAGGGGAAGGAGACCGCATTAGAAAGCGTCAAAGGAGCAAAAGAAGCGATGAAAACAATCCAAAAATGTATTGACAGGTATCAGGAGAAATTCGTAAAATAAAATAGACCAATAATAACCCCCCACTTCTAGGAAGTGGGGGGTTATCTGTTATGATAAACTACATTGTAATAACAACTTCGTTTTCGTCCTTTAGGATTGATTCAAGAATTAGCTTACCTTCGATCTCTTCACCATTTACAACAAGTTTGCTGATGCCTTTTTGCTTCTTAGCGGAGTTATCAACTGTAACATTCAAAGTCTTGCCTCTGAATACTTTCTTCATTGTAAATCCGTCCCAATCCGATGGGATACATGGTTCAATTACAATGCCGTCAGCTTCAGGCTTAAGACCGAGAATTCCTTCAGTGCTTGCAACCATAATAGTCGATGCAGTACCTGTTAGCCAATGTACATGCGCCCTACCATGGAATGGACTGTCCTTACCCTCGACAAATTGTCCATG
>JAAZLM010000178.1 GCA_012799315.1 Clostridiales bacterium
GGTATCGCCGCAGCTTATGGATCTTCGCCTTTGCTATATATGGATTTTCCACCGCTAGAACGCCGCCGACACATCCACCGCTACAAGCATTTAGCTCAATGAATTCCAAATTGGGTAGTTTCTGATCTTCAATATCTTCAAGCACACGAATTACATTCTCGATCCCGTCGGCGGCAAGATAGCTATCGCTCAGCACGCCAGCGGCTTCACCGCCGCTTTCCCCCCATGTGATGCCGATTTTACCCGACATTACATAATTATCTTCTTCACTATCACCACTATCGTCGGTGCGCTTCATCACTTGAACAAGCCGTGGATATACTTCACTCATGCCAATAACAGCATCGACCTCGGACTTCTCACTCCCTAGTGGGGAATATACTGAAGTCACCTTCGCCGGGCATGGTGATATGAAGATAATTCCGATTTCATTGGATCTAAGCCCCGTATTTTCAACCGCCCTCTTCCTAGCTAGTGATGCCGCTAGATCCATCGGCGTTTTGAGTGGGAGGAGTAGATCAATTAAATTAGGGAATCGCACACGGATAAGCCGCACTACCGATGGGCATGCTGAATTTATCACGGGTAGCTTATGTTCATGATTTTTGATATAATCCCGTGTCAATTCCGATATCATTTCCGCAGCGGCGCTAACCTCATACACATCATCGAATCCAATGTCAATAAGCCCCTTTAGAACTATATTTATATCTTCAAGATTATTGAATTGACCGTATAATGACGGCGCCGGTAGAGCGACTGTATGCTTATATTTATGTAGAATGTCAAAGCTATCGAATGTTGCCTTCTTCGCATGGTGCGGGCAAATTCTAATGCATTCACCGCAATCAATGCAGAACTCCTTAATTATATGCGCCTTACCGTTACGCACACGGATCGCCTCCGTCGGGCAACGTTTAATGCAATTAATGCATCCTTTACATAAATCGCTCTCTAAATGCACGGAATGAAAAAAGGTATCCATATCTGCACCCCCTATACCTTATATAATATATCTCCTTACCTTATATATATCTTCATTGTGACAGTAGTGCCAACACCTACTTCGGATTCAATTTCTAGCTCATCGGTATATTTCTTCATATTCGGCAGTCCCATTCCAGCGCCGAATCCAAGTGAGCGGACATTGTCGGGCGCCATCGAATATCCTTCACGCATTGCTAACTTGACATCTTCAATGCCCGGCCCCCGATCGACAAGCTCCATCTTTATTTCATCGCTCGATACCGTGACGATGATTTCACCACCGCTTGCGTGGATGAACATATTGATTTCACCCTCATATAGTGAAATTGATGCTCGGCGGACTATATCGGGGCTAAGCTCCATGCGCTTTAATTTCTTCTTAATTCTGCTTGCCGCATCGCCCGCTAATGTGAAATCCTCCGAATCGACTGTATATCTTAACTCAAGTGAATTCAAATCCTTTCACCTCCGCCGAGCCCCTTTTCATACAATTTACCGCAGGCGACGAACATTCTATAATTCGTCGATAGAAGTACAATCCCCTTCTCTTTAGCAAATTCAATTATATTCTCGTCGGGCATTTTCGCTCTGACAAAAACGATGCAGATAATATCCATCATCTCAGCCGTGCGAATAACTTGTAAATTAACAAGACCTGTTAATAATACTGCCTGATCCTTAACGAAGGCAAGAACATCGCTCATCATGTCGGATCCGCAAGCAGTGTGAACATCACTCTGAAGATGTTCCTCGCCGCATATTACTTCACAGTCTAGGATCTCTCTAATGTTGTCAATAGTCATGCAAACTCTCCTTTAACATAACTTAATTCACGTAATATATAAATTATAGCATTATTATTTTCTCTATTCAATAGTAAATTCGTATAGTTTATTTGCTTTCTTTGTGCAATATCACTAATTCTGCGTATATTTTTCATCTAAAATAATGTGTGCCGATGCCGAAATCATCTTTTTTGTTAATAAAAGGCGGTATTTTGTTCTTTTAATAAGTTCCATAGCGTAATCTTGATAAAATACAAAAAAAGATATAGCTTTTTTTGTATTGATATGCTATAATTATCTTCGTATGATAATTATTTGTCAAAGTCGGCTTGCCGCATTAATTTTCAGCATAGCCCGACCTTGATATAATACGAGGAGGAAACAATATGTCCCAGACAAAAACTGCCATTCCTTTCAATGGAACAGCGGAACAAGAGGCAATGCTTATTGATGTAATTAAGGAGCATGAGGGCTATGAGGGAGCATTAATGCCCATTTTGCAAGAAGCTCAAGAAATCTACGGTTATCTCCCTATCGAAGTTCAGTCGATTATCTCTGAGAAGACAGGAATACCACTAGCGGAAATCTATGGCGTGGTAACTTTCTACTCTCAATTTTCACTGAAGCCAAAAGGTAAATATAAGATAGCTATATGTTTAGGAACTGCTTGCTATGTAAAGGGTGCCGGCGAAATATATAATAAATTCTCCGAGAAGCTTGGCATAGCCAACGGCGAATGCACACCCGACGGGAAATTTTCACTTGAGCCATGCCGCTGCATTGGTGCTTGCGGTCTTGCACCTGTAATCACAGTTAATGAAGAGGTTTACGGAAAATTAGGTGTGGAAGATGTCGATAAGATTCTAGCTAAATATCAAGACTAATTTATTATGAAGGAATTATCACTTAATATTCTTGATATTGTTGAGAATTCAATTACTGCTGGTGCGTCCCTAATTCGAATTGAGATTACCGCCGAATCGACTAGCGACAAGCTATCGATCAGCATTGAAGATAATGGCGGTGGAATTAGCGAGGATAGGCTGCAGCAAATTGAAAATCCATTCTACACTACTAGAACAACACGGAAGATTGGACTTGGCATACCATTATTCAAGATGGCGGCGATTAATGCGGGCGGGGATTTTCGCATTGTGTCGCAAATAGATAAAGGTACATCGGTTCATGCTGAATTCTCACTCTCCCATATTGATAGGATGCCGCTCGGGAATATTACCGACACCATGCATTCACTAATTGTGATGAACCCCGATATCGATTTTGTCTATCGGTATCGAATCGATGGAGATGGATTCACCCTTGATACACGTGAATTCCGTGAGATTCTACAAGGTATACCGCTAAATAGTGCGCAGGTATCACTATATATAAAGGAATACTTGACCGATAACAAGAATGCGGTTGATAAGAATTTTAAGTTCAATGTCTAGCGCTCATTTAATTGAAAGGAATGAATTATATGAAATCATTAGCAGAGCTAAAAGCAATTAGAGATAAAATGCAAGCTAACCTCGGTCTTCGCCACGATGAAGAAGATAAAACAAGAATTGTTGTAGGAATGGCTACTTGCGGCATTGCCGCTGGTGCACGCCCCGTTCTATCGGCATTTGTTGATTTAATTGATAAAAATAATTTAACTAACGTTACTGTAACACAGGCAGGTTGTATTGGGATATGCCAATATGAGCCCATTGTTGAAGTAACTATTGCAGGGGAAGAAAAAGTCACATATATTAATATGGATGCCGATAAGGCTAAGGAAGTTTTTGAACAACATGTTCAACGTGGACTTCCCATTGCTAAATACGCATTGAATACTGTAATGGATAAATAAAGGAGGAA
>JAAZLM010000179.1 GCA_012799315.1 Clostridiales bacterium
CCCAGCTATCATATCAATGTCTACGACTCCATATAAAATCTTTTTTGCAGTGGCAACATAGATGTTGCCCGGCCCAACTATCTTATCAACCTTCGGTACTTTTTCTGTTCCGTATGCCAATGCTGCTACCGCCTGTGCTCCCCCCATTAAGAACACTCTATCAACACCGCATAGAGCTGCCGCCACTAAAATATCCGGATTGGCAGTTCCGTCATTGCGTGGAGGGGTGACCATGATAATTTCCTTAACTCCAGCAATTTTTGCAGGTATTGCATTCATAAGCACTGAAGATGGATATGTTGCAGTCCCTCCCGGCACATATAATCCAACCCTATTAAGACCCCTCACCCTTTGACCTAGTATCGTGCCATCTTCTTTAGTGTTTATGAATCCTTGTCCGACTTGTCGTGAATGGAAGTCGGTTATATTCTCAATAGCATTCAACATCGCATTGATAAAAGCATCGTCTGCATTGGTGAGTGCATTATTAATTTCATCCTGCGGCAACTCATAATATTCGCTAATTCGCCCATCGAACTTTTGCGTATACTCTGCAACCGCCTTATCGCCACCAATCCGAACATCTTCTATTATTTTAGCTACACTCTCGGTTACTTCCTTGCTCGTTTCGGCGTTTCTTTCATTTAAGCTGTTTATAAATTGGCGGATGCTTTCATCAGTTTTATATATCTGTACCATATAAATTCCCCCTATACAACAGTTTCAATTTGACTAATTAAACTTTCTATCTCTTTTTGCTTCATTTTTAAGCTAGCAGTATTCACGATCATTCTTGCTGAGATCGGTGCAATATCCTCATAAACTTCAAGACCGTTTTCTTTCAGAGTAGAGCCCGTTTCAACAATATCTACAATTGCATTTGACAATCCTAACAAGGGCGCTAGTTCAACAGATCCTTCTATCTTTACTATTTTTATATCCATGTTTTTGCCTTCAAAAAACTTCCTTGCCACATTGGGATATTTCGTAGCAATAGTTTTAGTGGTATACCCCTCATAAAAGCTTGATCCTTTTTTGCCGGCAAGGGCAAATCTGCACCTACCGAATCCTAAATCTACTAATTCGAAGAACTGGCCACCCATCTCCATAATTGTATCTTTACCGACAACACCAATATCGCATACACCGTGCTCAATATATGTGATAACATCGGCAGCCTTAGCAAGGACGACTTCAATGCCTGCATTCGGTATTTGAAGGATTAGCTTTCTCCCCTTTTCTTTTAGCTCGGTGCAATCAAAATCAAGCTTTTCAAACAGTTTTACAGTATCTTTTTCTAATCGCCCTTTTGTTAGGGCAATTCGTAGTAGTTTATTAGATTTCATCTTTTCCATGCTATCCACCTACCTTTTCTACCGTGATTTTATCTGAAACAATATGAATTTCTGCTATTCCCTTTCGCTTGGAATAGGAGCGTACATCATCAATACAATCAAATACTGCATATTCAGATGGAATCCCCTCGCTGATTAAGCCCTTAAAATAATTCATCGAATCAATTACATACCCATCTTCACCAAAGACAATAGAAGTCGGTCTATTGTCAATGAGTTGGACATTATTATCTGAAATCGTCTTAGCAATAGCGTCAACATTAGCAGCAAACCCCGTTGCAGGGATGTCATATCCGAATTCACTAATCAACTTATCGTAACGTCCACCGGATAAGATCGCCTCACCGCACCCATCAATATACCCTCTAAATATGACACCGGTATAATAATCAGTGCGATTAACTAGCCCTAAATCCACCGTAATTCTCCCGTTTAACCCAAGCTTCTTTAAATCATTATAGATCCCTCCTAATTCGGATAGAATCTTATCAAGATCGTCATCGGGATATATCTTTCTCGCCTTTTCAAGCACTTCTTCACCGCCGAATAAACGGGGCAGCTCCTTCAATGCGCTTACGACTTCCGAGTCGCCGAAGGTGCTTAGCAATTCATTTAGTGCAGGATAGTTCTTAACTTCGATATAGTGGCGAATTTTCTCACGGTCTGCATCGCTAGCATTCAAATGCGAAATCAGTGCTTTGAAAAAGGCTATATTTCCGATTTCAAGATTAAAGTCGGCAGCATCACAAGCATCTAGGACTTCAATTGCAGTGCATAGAACTTCTAAATCGGCACGCTTAGACGATGAGCCGATCAATTCGATTCCGGTTTGAATAATTTCATCGCTCCTGCCCATCATGCTAGGATTTGCTACAAAGATATTTTGATTATAAAATAGCCTTAATGGCCGCTCCATATCTCTGAGACTGGTTGAGGCTAGTCTTGCGATTGGTATTGTGGAATCGGGGCGCATTACCATAATACGTCCCTTTAAATCGAACAGCTTATACATCTCCTCTTGTGGGAAATACCTAGAATTCTTATCAAATACATCGTAGAACTCAATACTAGGTGTAATTACTTCACAATATCCTTTTGCTTTGAAAATCTTATGTAATCTTCCTTCGACTTTTCGCCTAGCAAGACAATCTTCGAACAATAAATCCCTCGTGCCCTCCGGCGTAACTAGATCAAATCTCTTCATTATATACCCCACTCCACTTTAATATGCTAATGTATTATCACATTATCCCATTACTTGATTAGTATAATAACATGTAGTCTAAATTTTGTCAATATTAATTTACTATTTCTACTATTTCACTATATTAAGCACACAAATTAAGGGCTATGTTGACAATTGCAACATAGCCCTTAATGGTTATTAAGTAGTTTCTTTATAAAATACGATTTCGTGCCATTGTTACTGATCAAAACAATGTAATTTGATTCGACTTTGGCAGTCCGTCCAATGCTCCATAGCTCTCAAGGGTCTCAATTACTGTCTTTGACACTCCACTAACTGCCTGTAGCTCATCGATGGATATAAAGTCACCTTTTCGAGCAGATTCATATAGATTCTTAGCTGCCGATTCCCCAACACCTTTGACACAACTGAATGGTAGGCGAATCTTTCCATCCTCAATTAAGTAACGTGTTGAGTCGGATTTATATAGGTTCACGGGCAGAAATTCATATCCCCTGCAAAGCATTTCATTAATAATTAGTAGAGTATTTAGCGAATCCTCTTCCTTTTTCGTTATGTCGTTGCCGAGCGCTTTATAGCTTTTTATTTTGCGCTTAGCTTCCTCTTTTCCTTTTATCGCTGTATCAGCATCGAAGTCTTCGCCCCTTACTGTGAATATGGCTGAATAAAAAGCAAGCGGGTGATTAATCTTAAACCAGCATAGCCTAGTCGCACCGATTAAATATGCTGCGGCATGCGCCTTTGGGAACATATATTTGATTTTCATGCAACTATCAATATACCAGTTCGGCACATTTTTTGCACGCATCTCGTCAATAAGCTCCTTAGTTAGTAATCTTTCGGCATTGCCCTTTCTAACTATCTCCATGATTTTAAATGCAGTTGATGGCTCAATACCTTTATAAATCAAATATGTCATGATACTATCACGTGTACCAATAACTTCACTAATTGTGCAAGTTCCATCTAAAATTAAGTCCTTGGCATTATTCAGCCATACATCAGTACCGTGCGATAGCCCAGATATTTGGATTAGATCACTGAAATTTTTGGGCTGTGCATCTACTAGCATACCACGCACAAAGCTCGTCCCCATCTCCGGTATGCCGAATGTTCCGGTTTCACTTTCAATTTCCTCCGGCGTTACACCCAGTGCGTCTGTGGATGTGAACAGACTCATAACTTCATCATCGACTGCGGGTACATCTTTTATTGATACTCCAGTCAATTCTTCAAGTCTTTTATAAAGAGTTGGCACATCATGTCCTAGAATATCAAGTTTTAATATTGTATCGTGTAAAGAGTTGAAGTCAAAATGCGTCGTTGTTACATCGGATGAAGAATCATTTGCAGGGCGCTGCACTGGCGTGAAATCATATACATCATACTCTTTTGGAACAACGACCATGCCGCCAGGATGTTGCCCGGTCGTGCGTTTAATTCCAGTGCAGGCATCGGTCAAGCGTGTTTCCTCAGCTGAATGCACTACTAGATCACGTTCGGCTAGGTAATTTTTAACGAATCCATATGCGGTTTTATCCGCAACTGTGGAGATTGTGCCTGCCTTGAAAACATATTCAGGCCCGAAAATCTCCTCAGTATATTTATGCGCCAATGCTTGATATTCACCCGAGAAGTTTAGATCGATATCC
>JAAZLM010000180.1 GCA_012799315.1 Clostridiales bacterium
CAACTAAGAAGCTATTTATCTTATGAATAGTTAGTTTTATCATCCTATCTTTTTCGTCCAGTTCGGCGCATGCCTCGAAAGCATTATCAAGAATATTTGCAAAAATCGACGTAATGTCAAGATCGGAAATAAAATCAATTGGCAAGTCCTCAATATCTAGTATTAGGTCAATGTTTAGCTTCTCCGCTTGTGACAATTTGTTATTTATAATGATAGAAAGTATCTGATTTGACACTTTAAATTCTGGTGTGAGCTTGTCAAGTTCTTCATTAAGTAATCTAGTATACTGCCTGGCAGATTCGACATAGTTATTATCAATTAGACCTTCTAGCGCCTTGATATGTTCCCTAACATCGTGTGCAACAACTCGTGAAAGATGGTATTTATCCGACAGTTCACGGTATACTGCTAATTGCATGTTGGATTGCTGCCGTGCTAATCGAAGATCGTTTTTATATTGACTAGCCTTTGAAATCTTATAAATTAAATATACGATGTAGATATCAAAAACTAGATAGACTGCTAATAGTAATAGTAGCACAATGCCAGTAGACTTGTCCGATATTATAGATGTTATATAATGTAGTAAAAAAACCTCTGCCCCTATTAGAATTATATAAAACAGAACTTCCTGCAATTTCACACTGGAGAACCTATCCTTGCTAATAGCCATCATAAAAATTCTAAAAGCGATAATCAGCATCAGCCAATTTAATAAGCAACTTGCCGTCATAAGATACTTATTTGCAAGTGTTGTACTAAGGTCTGTTTTTATAGTAGCGGAAAATAATAGGACTGATACCATATCAATTACTAGCATAACTAATGTTAGTAGAGCATTATATAGAATAAAATAAAGCGATTCAAACTTAAATAGCAACTTGTTTATCACACATATCGATATAAATGTATACGCAACATTTAATATTGGTATTTTAAGTGAGCCAATTATAAGCATTGAAATAACGAATATGGCGTAAATAAATACCTCTGTAATTATTTTCATCTGTCTTTTTTCGTATAATGTCTGAAACATGATTGTGGCAAATAGGTATATAATTATTGCCGACACAATTTCAAGTATAATTTCCATAAAAAATCTCCTTATGTTAAAGAGTTGTGAAAGTAATTGCTTAACTCATTTTTAAATTTCGCATATCGTTTTTGCGCAACTGGAACTAGAACTCCATTTGCCATTACAACATCATACCTCCTAATGTTCTTGATATGAGCCGCATTAACGACGAAGCTTTTGTGCGGTGTAATAAAATTAAAAGGCTTAACAGTCTTATGTATTTCTGCAATCCCTCCCCTAATCTCGGTGGATCCAGTCTTTGTAGATACAACAATTCTCCTATTTTCAACATATTCAAAGTAATAAATATCTTCTGTATCGAGAAATACTTGTCCATTGACTCCGTTGAATGTTATGACGCATTTTTTAGATCTGTGCTCCCTATATAGGAAAAATTCGTCCATTACATTGAAAATTCTATCCTTAGTCACTGGTTTTAATATGTAATCGAATGGATGTACTGCAAAAACATTGAGCGAATATCTACTATGGTTAGTTACATATACAATTTTTACTTTCTTCTCTCCCCTCCTGATTAACTGGGCTGTTTGGATACCATCAAAATCCGGCATCTCAACATCAAGGAAGATTAGATCGAAGGGAGTATCCTGACTTGCTAATTTTTCCCCGCTTGTATAGGTTAGGATTTCAAAATTATAGTTTTTAACCTTACTATATTTGATTAAAATCGTTTTAATTTGCTCAACTATTTCCGTTTGGTCATCGCAAACGGCAATTCGTATCATTGCAACATCCCCCCTAATAAATATTCCTATAATAAATTATACCATTTTTAATAAGAAAATCAAACCCTAATCGACATAATAAGATTTAATACTATAAAAAATGCAAAAATTTTCTTATTACAAGTGGACCAACTCAGCGAATTCGATGCTTTTACCGCGAAAAACTCGCCCTAGCTATTGCAATTAAATAAGGTGGAATTTTCGCTTAAATTCGCTTGACTTAATCAAGTGGTTGTGATAGAATAATTAAGCACAATAAATTTGCTGGTGTGTCGGAATCGGCAGACGAGATAGACTCAAAATCTGTTGTCCGCAAGGGCGTGTGGGTTCAAGTCCCACCACCAGCACCATTTTCTAGTTATAATGTCGCACGATCCAGTAGTTCTGTTCCTGTTTTTATGGGGATAGTGCTACTTTTTTATAACTATAAGTGTATCTTCAACGCATTAATAGATTTGTCAATTCACTAAAACGAAGAAGGAGTGTGAAATATGTCTTTTGAAGGTATAATAATTGGGGCAGGAGCATTCTTAATAATCGGGATTCTTCATCCTGTTGTGATAAAGGCCGAATATCATTTCGGCGCAAGAATATGGCCTTTATTCCTTATTGGTGGGATAATCTTTATTGGAATTTCCCTCTTCTTGGGTAGTGTTATAACATCTTCTCTTTTAGCCGTTCTGGGATTCTCACTACTATGGAGTATACATGAGCTTTTTGAACAAGTTAAAAGAGTAGAAAAAGGATGGTTCCCGGCGAATCCTGATAAGAAAAATGGCAAAGATTTAAACTAAAGATGCGGTTCTGTTATGAGCTCAGCCGATCCTTATTGCACTATATCCATGCTAAACTCATATAATGTAGCAATCATATTTATAAGGAGTTAATAGCATGAATAGAAGACGATATATTGAAAAAGACGGATGTTTTAGTGCAAGCGATTATGGGCCCGAACCACTGGTGTTCAATATAGCTGCGGCAACATCACGCAATACAAATTTCAGAACAGCTATTTGGACTGGTGAGCATTTTCAAATAACATTAATGTGCTTAAATCCGGGCGAAGACATCGGTCTAGAAATGCACACCGATGTTGATCAGTTCCTGCGTGTTAGTGAGGGATGCGGATGTGCAATGCTCGGTAGTAATAAGGATAAGTTATACTATCAAAAGAATGTCAATCCGAATTATGCAATTGTCATACCCGCCGGTACATGGCACAATGTTATAAATATCGGCACTAAGCCACTCAAGCTATATTCAATTTATGCACCGCCTGAACATCCATTCGGAACTGTGCATAAAACGAAGGAAATCGCCGAATTGTCGGAACATCACGATCATTGATGGTGAGCAAATTACTTTTACTTATTTAGAGAAGAGAAAAGCCCCGTATTATGGCTAATGCGCATAATACGGGGCTTTATTTTATTGAAATTAACCGTGGATTACATCGCTTTCTAATGCAGCTTGAGCAGCAGCAAGTCTAGCAATAGGAACACGGAAAGGTGAGCACGATACATAGTTTAAGCCAATGCTATGGCAGAACTTAATCGAACTTGGGTCA
>JAAZLM010000181.1 GCA_012799315.1 Clostridiales bacterium
ACTAGTCGAAGAGGCAAGCTCATCAAAGGCACCTATTTCAAAGCTTGCTGATAGAATTAGCGGAGTGTTTGTTCCAATTGTAATATCAATTGCCGTTATCGCAACGATAGTTTGGCTGATAATCGGGGAACCATTTGAATTTGCTCTATCAATCGGAATAGCAGTGCTTGTAATATCATGCCCATGCGCCCTAGGACTTGCAACACCGGTTGCTATTATGGTCGGCACGGGTCAAGGGGCAGTCAACGGTATCTTAATCAAATCGGCGGAATCTTTGGAGATTACGCATTTAGTTGATACTGTTGTACTTGATAAAACGGGCACAATCACACAGGGCGAGCCAGTTGTAACTGACATAATCCCGACCGATGGCATCACGAAGGATGAGCTATTAAGGATAGCGGGATCAATTGAAAAGCCATCGGAACATCCGCTTGCCGATTCGGTAGTGAAGAAGGTCGCCGAGGTAGGCATCGAAGTAGGAGAGGTTCAAGGATTCGAGGCTATTTCCGGTAAAGGCGTGGTAGGAAGTATCGACGGTAAGAAACATATTTCGGGCAATCTTGCTATGATGAAGGAAAATGGCATTGATATATCCGCACTTGAAAGTGACGCAGATACTCTAGCCGAAAATGGCAAGACGCCGCTATACTTTGCAAGTGATGAGAAATTGCTGGGCATTATCGCAGTTGCCGATGTTGTGAAGCCGACAAGCGCAGAGGCTATCAAGGAGTTAAAGAACATTGGTGTAGATGTGGTTATGCTTACTGGCGACAATGCTAAAACTGCCGAAGCAATAAGAAGGCAGCTTGATATCGATAGGGTAGTGGCGGAAGTTCTCCCCCAAGATAAAGAAAGCGAGATCCGCAGTATACAAGATCAGGGCAAGAAGGTCGCCATGGTTGGAGATGGCATCAATGATGCACCGGCACTAGCACGAGCGGATGTTGGCATCGCAATAGGTGCTGGCACGGATATAGCTATCGAGTCCGCCGATATTGTGCTGATGAAAAGCGATCTGCAAGATGTTGTCACAGCGATTGAACTTAGCAATGCGACAATTAGGAATATAAAACAGAATTTATTCTGGGCATTTTTCTACAACACATTAGGAATCCCTCTGGCGGCGGGAGTATTCTACTCCTTACTTGGATGGAAGTTGAATCCGATGTTCGCTGCTGCTGCAATGAGCTTGAGTTCAGTCTTTGTAGTGACGAACGCATTAAGATTAAAACTGTTTAAACCTAGAAAAGGTTAGTATATGAGGGTGGGGATATAGATGCAGGCCGATAGAACAAAAGTTATCCGCATGCTTAAAACTGCACGAGGGCAATTAGATGGTCTAATCAAGATGGTTGAGGATGATAGATATTGTATTGATATATCCAATCAAATTCTAGCAACGACTGCAATCCTACGCAGTGTGAATCGTCAAATAATTCATGCGCATTTGGGCAGTTGCGTTGCGGATGCCTTCGAACATGGCGATGCAGATAAAAAAATTGAAGAAATAATGTCGCTCATGGATAAGCTTATGAAATAAAAGAAGTGGAGTTTTGAATAAAAACTCCACTTCTTTTTGCGTTCTATATAATTAATTTGCTATGGTAATTCAATTTCATAATCTTCGCCGCTAGATGCTCTTACCATCGCTTTAATAATATCGCTGTGCAATTGCTCATTGGTAGTGCGGTTAAATAGACCGAATGCTTCGCCATTTGTGCCATTATACCCGTTATCCCAATATACCATCATAATCCCTTTATCATATGCCGCCTTAGTGACGTATTCCATATAATATCTTCTGAATTTTTCATGCTCCTCTTGCGCACGAACGACTGCACCGTATTCGCCGATTATGACGGGGATGCCCTTGTCGATATAGGCATCTTTAAGCTTGCCGAAAATAGTGTCTATCCAATCTTCCTGCCCCCATGAATCGACATCTTGACCGGACTTGCCCCATTCAAGAGTGTAGTTATCACCCTGTGCGGTAAATGTCCACGGATCATAGAAATGCACCGACACGATAATTCTATCGGCAATTTCATCGTTCGGCATAATAAATCCGGCGATAGTCTGTTCAATATTCGTATTATAGCCGGGGACTAGTAGATGCCTCTTTGCATTATTGCCGCCGGAGGATCTAACAATATCAACGAATTTCTGATTGAATTTTGCGATAACATCATTGTTTTCCTGCGATGGAGGCCTGTAATTATCATGAATTTCGTTCATCGATTCAAAGATTAGATAGTCGGAATAGCCTTTAAATCTATCGGAAATTTGCTCCCATATCTTTGTGAATCTTGCGATGCCCTCTTCATAATCGGATTCAGTCGGAGTTAGCCACATACCGCTGATTCCATGCCCGCCATCATGATGAATGTTGATGATTGCATACATATCATTGTCAAGGACATAGCCGACGACTTCTTCAACTCTGTCCATCCAGTCCTTATCAATTTCATAATCGGGAGCATCGCCCGTATGGTCAATCCATGTTATAGGAATCCTAACAGTCTTGAATCCTGCATCCTTAACGGCCTTAATTAGTTCGTTAGTTGCCTTAGGATTACCCCAAGATGTTTCGGTAGGGAGCGAATCGAGGGTGTTACCAAGATTCCATCCAATCCCCATATCGGCAACAAGTTCCGTCGCTGTAATATCCCTCATTGTTGCGTTTTTTCCCTTGTTACAAGCGGCAAAAAAAGTTAGCGACATCACTAATATTAGTAATGCTGCCGTAATATTCTTTAATCTTTTCATTTTGTCCTCCTAATTATGACGCTAATAAAGCGGCTATATTATATATTTTAAGCCTAGCAAATTCAATAATACCTTTTTCCGATAATATTGTCAATACAGTTCCTATATAATGAGGTCGATAGCTCTATGGAGGTTTTGAATATTTACAGCATCGTGCATACCGCCATATTCACCGTCGATTGTCCATGGCAGCGATTCCTCCGTGTCAATGCTGATAGTATTAGCATGGAGAAGGGATACATATTCACCGTCATATTTCTGCGTCATTAGCCCGTAAATTATATTCCTTAACTCAATTGGATTTTTAGGATTCCTGATTAGCATTATCTCAAATTTCCCATCATTTAATTTGAGTTCGTCCGCCGATATCTTGAAAATACCGGCAACAGATTTAGAATTTGTGATTGCACCAAATACAAATTCATCTTCAATGAAATTATTATCATATTGGATTTTCATCTTATAAGGACGTATATTGCCGATAACTTTAATCCCCTCTAAAATATATGCTAGATGGCCGAGTATGTTTTTCGATTGTTGAGATGTTGAATACGATACTTCTGTAAATGCGCCGAATGACGCAATGTAGGAGAAATATAGCTTCTCATTAAAAACACCAATATCGTATGGGAACAATTCGCCCGTAGTTATATCCTTCGCCGCCTTGCTAATATCCCGTGATATTTCTAGACTTGTTGCGGTGTCGTTCGTCGTTCCCGCCGGTATGTATCCGATCGGTATAGATGAGGGCAGAGCCATTATTCCAGTAATAACTTCATTGAGTGTGCCATCACCCCCGCAGCAAACAATCATATCATGCCCCTTAGAACGATTTATCACAATATGCGTTGCCTCTTTCCTTGCGGACGTAATATAGACGGTAGTTTCATATCCGCTACGATTGAAAATATCAACTATATCGGCAAGAGCATTCTTTGATTTCTTTTTCCCTGCATTGGGATTTAAAATCAACAATATCTTTTTTGGTTTAGATAAAAACTTATCCATAGAAAACCCCCCACACCTATCTCTATATGTTTAAATGCTACTATATTTAAGCATATATAATCTTTGGCATATTATCTAGCATTATACCATGGCAAGAGATTATTTTCAATATAATAGGGCTGCATGGCGACTATATTTTCCCAATAAAATCCCCACTGGGCATATAAGGTGTCTTGAAATTATGTCCACGCTTATTAAGTTGCGCCATTTTAATAAGCAGTAAATTGATGTCAGTATTCATAATGCCGGCAATTTGCACAACGTCATATCCATCAATTAAATATTGGCATACTTCCTCATCGGGCAAAAGCAACTCACTAGCAAATGTATTTGCTTCATATTCGGGGCGACTCTTCATATCATATAGCACGAATTCCTGCAATGCCTTAGATTTTGCCAGTTCCCGATGTAGAATATCATGCCCTAGCTCATGCGCACATAGAATGCGCTGTGCTTCACGGCACAAATTATTATTGATGAAAATACATCTATTACGTAAAATCACCATATACATTCCTTTAAGGCGCTTGAAGTCATTGCGCAGGTATATTTTTATACCTAATTGCCGAGCTATCTCAAATGGATCACGTGTGCCATATGTATTAATTAAACTAAGTGCTTCATCGTTAATATAATCACTTGACAAGAAGTCCACCCCCATCAATTGATATAGATCCCTTATACATCTTCTTTTTGCCCCGCCTTAGCATATTTCTGATTCGTCTTTTTAGCATCCCAATACGCATCCATGATCGCCTGCATTACCGCATCTTTATCCTCTTCATCGAGGGTGCCGCCAGCGAACAATCCGCTAACCTCACTCACTAATGTTCTAGCTTGATTCATAGCGTATGAACCGCCGTGATCGCCAGCATCGATAATGAAATTATCTTCATCCGATAATAGGTAATCGGTGGTAACGCCGAATAAAGATGAAATCCTTGCATAAATATCGGTCTTCTTTGGATAGCATTTACCTGTTTCATAATTGATTAAGGTGCGCTTAGTTACACCTAATTCGCTTGCTAAATTCGCTTGAGTTAGACCTGCATTAAGCCTTAATTGCTTTAATTTTTGCCCGAATAACATATTAATGCCCCCGATAATAAATTTATTTTCTGTTGACAGTGAAACAACTTTCATATATAATTGATATGAGGAGATTCA
>JAAZLM010000182.1 GCA_012799315.1 Clostridiales bacterium
AGAGTGAGGAGAGGGCGGGTCTAGGATTTGCAGTAATGGAAAGTTTCATGGACAAGCTTAAAGTGACAAGTAGGGTGGGCAGAGGGACAACTGTTACAATGCGAAAGAAGATTACAGCACGCCCGAAGAACGATGGATAGTGTAAAAAGAAAAGAAAGAATAGAGAATAATCTTGGACTTGTTCATTCTTGCGCCCATAGATTCAGGGGCAGGGGTATCGAGTACGAGGATTTATATGGAGCGGGCTGTGTCGGGTTAATAAAGGCGGCGAGCGGATTCGACGAGAGTCGTGGATGGCGCTTTTCAACCTATGCGGTACCCGTAATTCTTGGCGAGATAAAGCGCCTCTTTCGAGATGGGGGAGCGGTCAAAGTTAGCCGCAGTCTAAAGGAATTGTCGATGAAGACTGTGCGCAATAGAGAGATATATATGAATAAATACGGCAGAGAGCCGACAATATCCGAACTTGCGCAAATGATGGATGTCACTCCCGAACAGGTCGCCGAAGCAATGTCGGCGAGTCTACCACCAATATCGCTCACAGTTAGTGAAGATGATGGCGGCGGGCAAATAGATATTCCCGTCAATGCCCCCGAGGAGAAGATCGCAGATATACTATCGCTCAAACAGGCTATCAATACATTGGAAGTCAAGGATAGGAAGTTAATCATCCTCCGCTATATTAACAATAAAACACAAACAGAAACGGCAAAACTACTTGGAATGACTCAGGTGCAAGTATCAAGGCGTGAGAAGAAGATCCTGATGCAATTGCGTGAGGGATTAACGGGATAGTTAATGTGACGTATGCGGATTTTCATTGACATAGAGCGATCGTAGTACTATAATGTAAATATCGTTAATCACGGGGGATGTAGATGAAAAGATATATTACCGCATTAATTGCCCTTGCCACGATGGCAATCCTGCTATGTTCATGTGCAAAAAGGGCTGAAGGCTATGAAATCATAAAAAATGCTAGAAAAGAATATACGAAATACGATAGTGCGAAAATCATCGTAACAAACGACTTGACGGGGCAGGTATCGCAAGAATTCACCTTCAAGTATGAAGGTGATGTATTAACATATGTCTATATGGGCGCCGGTGAGAATGGTGAAATATATTATGAATATCATAATGGCGACGAACTCCACATCTATGAACAGGGTGAATGGGCAGTTTATATGAAGGGCGATGGCAAATATCAGTCCTATTCACGCAGGAATCCACATTCGATGGCCGGTGAAGGAGTCTTTCTATTTGTGAATAAAGCCATTGATGAAGCACGAATTGAGGAAATTGACGGCGGAACAAAGATCGAATACATCTATGATGCTAAGGAATTATCTAGGCAGATGAGCCGCCAATTAAAGGAGATCGGCGACATTCAGTCCTTCGAAATTAGCTTTATTATCAATAGCGATGGGCATATCGAGCAGATGCGACAAATTAGCACATTGATTAAGACCGACGAAAATGGCGATGAACATCGGGAAGATATTGATTATAAGCTAGAAGTATCTGAAATAAATGCTGTAAAAGAGATCAAAAAGCCAGTTATCGAATAGGGGGGAGCGCATTTACTTGCGATCCCCGACAAAAGAATAAAACATAACGAAAGTTCATATTAAAGTCACGTTTATTTTACATTTATAATTGCACATTTACTTGCATAATAGGTTTTAATATAGTATAATAATCAAGCGTGACTGCGACAAGATATGCGTTGAAGCGAAAGGTTGCCGCTGATTTAGCGGGTTTTTTCGTGGAGTATGTCCGATTTTAAACCGGGCGACAAAAATACTTTAACAGTTACCTATCTTCCCGATGGGTAAAGATGTTCGTTGTGTGTATTTGACTTGAAACCCGCAAAAC
>JAAZLM010000183.1 GCA_012799315.1 Clostridiales bacterium
GCACATATGATTGAATTGCTTAAGGATCCGTGGACTAATTACATAGAGATCAACCCAACATTAACATCTGTTGAAACTAATTCCCGTGTTGTTCAAGCAATTGGACCGGATGAAGTTGCAGTTATTGTAGCTTTAGAGGTTGAAATTAATGATGTTACAAATATAATTTCAGTATGTATGCCAGCGATAAATCTTGAAAATATTATGGCGAAATTCTCAGGAAGATCGGGCAAGAATTCAAAAAAATATGATGAAATTAAAGATGCACAACGCAGGAACACAATTTTAGGCGGTGTGAAGGAAACACCTCTTGAAATAAAAGCAATACTTAGTGAAACGCAAATCGATATGTACGATATTCTAAATCTTCAGGTTAATGATGTGATTCCACTTAATATAGGCATAGACTCAAATGTGATATTAAAAGTCGGTGGAACAGCATGGTTCGATGGTAAGCTGGGAGTCAAAAATAAAAGAAAAGCAGTAAAAATAGATAAGAAGCTGCGGAATTGAGGTTTAAGCTATGAGTGAAATGAATACACAAGTCAATGGAGCTCTCTCCGAGATGGAAGTTGATGCGGTAGGTGAGATCCTTAATATAAGCACTGGTTCAGCAGCGACCGCAGTATCGGAGTTGCTGAATGCAAAGGTATGGATAACTACACCTAGAGTATCTACTAAGAAGGTAAGTGAATTAAATTATCAAAGGCTAGATCCGGCAATAGGTGTTAAAATCGTCTATATCGAGGGGATTAGTGGTGCTAATATAATGGTGCTAAAGCAATCCGATGTCCAGTTGATTCTCAATCAGCTGATGGGGATGCCCCTTGTCGTCGATGAAGAATTCGAATTCGATGAAGTTAATATGAGCGCCGTGTCGGAAGTAATGAATATGATGATGGGCGCATCAGCAACGGCATTGTCGGAATTCCTAGGTGTACGCATTGATATTTCAACGCCGGAGATATTCCTACTTGAGGACGAAGATGCACTATCTAGAACATCGGGATTTGAACCCGATGAAGAGATAGTTTCAGTTAATTTTGATCTTACTATCGACGGAGTATTCGAGAGTGAATATATATCGGTGATGGATAAGGAGTTGACTAAGGAACTTGCGGAGAGAATTGTGCGTGATCACAGTGGGGCAAAGGTAGAAGAAGTGCAGGAGAAATTACCGCAACAAGAACCACAACCAATGCCGGAGCCACAACCAATGCCGGAGCCACAACCAATGCTACAACCACAACCAATGCCACAACCAATGCCGGAGCCAATTCAGCAGACAATGCCGATGTATCAGAATCAATATCAGGGACAAGGATATGGATATGCGCCACAGGGCAATGCGCATAGCGTCGATGTAAAGATGGCACAATTCCAAAACTTTGATGATTCGGACACGAGTTCACTAAGTGCAGGACAACAGGATAACTTAAAGCTATTAATGAATGTACCGCTAGATGTCACAGTCGAGATTGGCTCTACTAAGAAAAAGGTAAAAGATATATTAGAATTTTCACAGGGCACGATTATCGAATTAGAAAGACAGGCGGGCGCACCAGTCGACATAATTGTAAATGGACATCTTATTGCACGAGGCGATGTTGTCGTCATTGACGATAATTTCGCAGTTAGAATAACTGATATAATTAAGTCTAATTTTTTAGATACATTAGGAAGTGGGGAGTAATATTATGGATAGTAAGATTTTGCTTGTTGACGATGCAGCATTTATGAGAATGCTAATTAAGAACACATTGAAAGAGAATGGATATACAAATATACTTGAGGCAGAGGACGGCGAGATTGCTTGCAGAATCTATGCGGAGGAAAAGCCCGATCTAACAATCATGGATATAACAATGCCGAACAAGGGTGGTATTGAAGCATTGAAAGATATTAAGGCGATTAATCCCGATGCTAAGGTGATTATGTGCAGTGCAATGGGGCAGGAATCAATGGTAGTTGAAGCAATTAAGCACGGCGCACTTGATTTTATAGTAAAACCATTTAAGCCGGATAGAATTATCCAGGCAGTAACAAAGATACTAGGTAATTAATATATCGGGATAGGAGATTGGAATGGGCGAATTATTTACAGTTGTTTTCTCACTCATTGGCATTCTTGCGATAATACTAGCACTATTCTATGCTAGTAGATGGTTCAATAAAAAAATGTCGATCACATCGGCACGGAATTTGCAAGTCATCGAACGAGTGAGTCTAGCCCCTGACAAAATGCTGCTACTTGTTGAAATATGCGGCAAATATATGATAATCGGTGTCGCACCCAATGGAATTAATACATTGAGTGAGCTAAGTGAGGAAGAAGTTGCAAAGCTTGAGCTACCCGATAAGGGGGGCGACAATCAATTCCTGAATATTCTCACGCAGAAATTTAGGATGAATAAATTCGCTAGTTCGGGGAGTGTTGATGAAGATGAATGAAAATATCGCAAAGTCATCAATGAAGATACATATGCGCAGATTCGCTATATCGCTCATTGTAGTTGTAGTGCTAATATTTTGCATTAATGCAATAACGACAACGGCATCCGCCGCAACAACGACGCAAACTACACAAACGACGGAGCAGAATCCACTTGATGATAGCAGTGTTCTGAACGACTTGATCGGCGTTGACGCATCTAAGCCGCTTGAAGTTGTCTTGATAGTTACGATTCTATCACTTGCACCATCGATCCTTATCATGATGACGAGTTTCACTAGAATAATAATTGTCTTTTCATTTCTAAGAAATGCAATGAGCACACAATCATCTCCGCCGAATCAAGTGCTAGTTGGACTAGCACTATTCCTAACAATCTTCATAATGTCGCCAGTAATAACTGAAATTAAAGACGTTGCATATACTCCATATTCCGAGGGGGAAATGACAACGACAGAGGCGGTAGGTAAGGCAAGTGTACCGCTGAAGCGATTCATGTTAAAGCAAACGTCGAATAAAGATATGAGATTCTTCTTAGAATTATCGGGGCAGGATATAGATGAAAATGCCGACTACATGGACGAATTAGGGCTGGATACTGTGATACCGGCATTCATAACAAGCGAGATAAAGCGAGCATTCACAATTGGATTCATGTTATTCATACCATTCCTAATTATAGATATAGTTGTAGCAAGCACATTGATGTCAATGGGTATGATGATGCTCCCGCCAGCGATGATATCACTGCCATTTAAGATAATGTTATTCGTATTAGTCGATGGTTGGCAATTGCTAATTGGGTCACTTGTAAATGGATTCAATTAACATGGGATTATATAGTTAAGGAGGGGTCGAATGTCACAGGATATGGTGCTTGAAATATTTAAAGAAGCTCTAATCCTAGCATTCAAACTTGCAGGGCCGCTTCTTGTAGTTGGGATGTTAGTCGGGCTAGTTGTAGCAATATTACAAGCGGCGACACAGGTGCACGAACAAACATTAACATTCGTGCCTAAGGCGGTCGCAGTTGCGGTAACGCTCTTATTACTTGGCCCGTGGATGATAAATAGCATAGAGGACTTCATGTTTAGAATTTTTGATATTATAGGCGGGTTATAATATTCCTTATAGAGATGGGGGAAAAAGACGTTGTTCTGGGATATTTTATACAACAATGTGATATTGTTCGCCCTTGTATTTGCAAGGATAACGGGCATATTCTCATTCAATCCGATCTTCTCTAGGAATAATATACCCACGATGGTTAAGGTGGGACTATCACTGACAATATCGGTGATTATCGTGCCAACATTATCCGCAGATATTATCACATTCGATAACACATTCGCATTTGTCTTTGCGATAATTAGAGAGGGTCTAATCGGGCTTGTGTTCGGATTCCTAGTCAATTTATTTATGACGATGATATTATATGCAGGCGAGATTATCGATACACAAATCGGTCTTGGTATGGCGAAGGTGATGGATCCAACTACGGGGTCGAATGTTGCAATTTTCGCCTCAATGTATACGATGATTTTCACACTTTACTTCTTCATCACTAATAGCCATCTTTCATATATAAAGCTAATGAGCATATCGTACGAAACGATCCCGATAGGATCGGCTGAACTAAATCTTAAAATAGGATATATAATAGCAAATTACTTCTCAACAATATTAATTTTCGCAGTTAAATTCGCATTGCCGATTATGGCAGCCGAAATGTTACTGGAAATTTGCATCGGCATTTTGATGAAAGCAGTACCGAGCATTCATGTTTTCGTTATCAATATACCGCTAAAAGTGACTCTAGGGTTGATAGTATTAATAGCTATTGCAGGGCCGATGGCGGAATATATAGATAACTATATGGGGATTATGTTCGAGAATTTATATAGTGTGATGGGGCTCATGGGTAGTTAATTCCCACTAGCTAAAGAGTAAAGGGGTAGCGATAAAAATGGCAGGTGAGGAAAAAA
>JAAZLM010000184.1 GCA_012799315.1 Clostridiales bacterium
CATTCGAGCAATCGAATGTTGACGCTGCCTATGAAATGACAAAAGCGATGGAGATTCAGCGATCGTATGAGGCATGTAGTGCGGCGATTAGAATGATAGATTCCATCAATAGCAGCACGACCGAATTAGGCAAGATATAGGAGGAGAACGAAAATGAATGTAGCATTCTATTCAGCATCAACTGGTCTAATCCAAACGCAAAGGAGCCTAAATATAACGGCGAATAATATTGCAAATGTCAACACTGCAGGATTTAAGGCAATGCGATCGTCATTTGCCGATCTAATCTATACTAATCCAAAAGCCGGACTGCCAGAACTAAAGGAAGGACACGGAGCGCACATAGCTAAAACCGACCTGATGTTCAGCATCGGACAGCTAGAGATGACGGATCAGCTGCTTGATTTTGCTATACCGAGTGAGGGATTCTTTGCGGTAATGGACGGTGGCGGAACCGTAGGATATACTAAGGACGGTTCATTCAGTGTGAGTGAGATGGGCGGCGCATGGTATTTAGTTAATAAAAATGGCAGCCGTGTTCTTGATAACAATTCATTGCCGATAGTGGTTAGTCACAATGATTTTGGCGAAATTGATTATAGTGAAATCATCAATGCTATCGGGGTATTTACATTTGATAATCCATATGGAGCAGAAGCAGCGGGCGATAATCTATATATGCCGACGCAGAGCTCAGGTCAGCCAGTAGCTAATCCGAATCTTGATAAATTGGCGGGAGCGCTTGAGCGATCTAATGTTGATCTAGCTAATGAAATGATAAAAACAATCGAAACGCAAAGAGCATATCAGCTCAATGCACGGATCGTGCAAACAGCGGACGAGCTAGAGAGAATAGCCAATTCCCTCAGATAATACAACATCTAAACAATAGTCATTCTATCAATTATTCTAGAAAGCGTGGTAAATATGTCGATAAAAAATTACGATGAACTTAATCCAATTCATATAGATGTGCTCAAGGAGCTTGGCAATATTGGTTCGGGCAATGCGGCAACCGCCATTTCATCGATGCTTGGCAAAGAAGTTGAAATGACCGTTCCAGCCGTTAGTGTCCTTGATTATACTAAGGCGATTGACTTCCTTGGCGGGCCGGAAAATATCGTTGCCGGTATGTTAGTTAGGATAACCGGCGATATTGAAGGTATGATTATGTTCATATTGCAAGAGCCATTTGCAAATGCTATATTGAAAACGTTTTTTGAACATGAAGATATTGATATGATGGCGCTAGGAGAGAATGAATCATCCGCCATAAGGGAAATTGGCAATATTATGGCGGCATCATATGTCAATGCGCTATCTCAGATCGGCGGTAGAATGATAAATATATCCGTGCCATCTTTAACCGTTGATATGTTGGGCGCTATAATGAGCGTGCCGGCAATTGAATTCGGCGCAGTGAGCGATCAAGTTTTATTTATCGACGGGACATTCATACTTGATAATCAATCGATAAAGAGCAATATGATTTTGATACCTGAGATAAATTCGTTGACTTCACTTCTGAGCAGTTTAGGAGTGGATATATGAGTAAGACGGTGACTGTCGGAATATCCGACCTAAGCATTGTGAGAGCGCCCGATATATTAGTGACATATGCGCTAGGATCGTGCGTTGGAATATGTTTATATGATAAAATTGTAAAAGTGGCAGGACTTGCGCATATAATGCTACCCTCATCGCAGGTATCATCGGAGGAAACTCTAAATAGAATGAAATATGCCGATACCGCCATTGTCGACTTGGTCAAGAGAATGAGTATTTTTGGCGCACAGCAGGGAAGAATCACGGCGAAAATTGCTGGCGGTGCGCAGATGTTTGCCGCTAATAGTGCTATTTATAATATTGGGCAAAGGAACATTAACGCAGTGGTAGAGATTTTACAAGGACTGGCAATCCCGATAATAGCACGGGATACGGGCAAAAATTACGGGCGCACAGTATACTTCCACGCAAATACGGGAGAAGTGCAAGTTAAATCGGCGGCGGAGGGCATTAAGACAATTTAATAGTTGCGAATTAATATTACTATAAAGAGGGGGGAAGTCGGTTGATTGATAATATGGATATAAATAAGATTGAGGAAGATGAGAATAAAGATACGAATGAAGAATTAGATGAGGTTATACCGCCTGAACCAGTGGATGCCGAGATAAAGATAGAAGTATCGGCAACTAATATGGAGGGATATATATTTGTGTCGGCGCCGGAGAACGGTGGCAAGGAAATTACCGTCGAAGATATAAATAATGCACTAGAAAAAGAGAAGATAATTTCAGGCATCGACCACGATATTATTAAGCGATTAGTTGAGGGTGGGCAGTATAACACGCAGATACAAATTGCAAGTGGTACCGAACAAATTGATGGTGAAGACGGCTATATTATTAGGCATTTCGAGGAGGAAAAGACATTAGCACCTAAGAAGCGTGAAGACGGTACTGTCGATTTCAAGGATTTAGGCTTAATTCGTAATATTACAAAAGGCACAGAGATTTGCGATATTATCGCCCCGACCGATGGCACACCCGGAGAGGATATAAAAGGCAAGACCCTTGCACCGAAAAGGGGCAAGCCGGCAATTATACCAAGAGGAGCGAATACGGGGCTGAATGCCGATCAGACCAAGCTCCTCAGTCTTGCCGATGGCAATCTAATTTGCCTAGCAGGGAAGTATACAGTTGAAACATCGATCACAATATCGGAGGACGTCGGACTTGCAACCGGCAACATTAATTTCATCGGCGATGTCGTAGTAAAAGGCAATGTGCTAGAGGGATTCGCAGTGGTGTCCGATAAGAATATCACCGTACAGGGAATGGTATACGGTGCGAAAATTGAAGCGGGCGGAAGCATCACGGTGAGGAATGGCGCAATTAATAGCACATTGACAGCTAAGGAGAACGTCACTTGTAAATTCGCCGAGAATTGCAAGATTTTCTCCCATAAAGATATTAAGGCGGATTCGCTAATTCTATGCGAAACGAAGTGCCTAGGCGAATTGACCGCTGTTGGGCAGCCCGGTGTTATAATGGGCGGCATCCATGTTGTTACCAATAATGTCACTGCCAATTACATCGGATCAAAATCATATATGCATACATCAATTACAGTCGGCGATCATGCTATTCTATATGAGGAAAAGATGGAACTGGATAAAAAAATAGCAGAAATTGATGCCGAGATTTTAAGATATGATCAGGCGATAGATTATCTGGAAGATATTAAAAAAAGAGCTCCGCTACCGCCCGAGAGGGAGGTCCTACTAGGTAATGCGAAGAAGCTCAAGATAAGAAAAGGGATCGAGAAGAATCCGATCCTGCGAAGAATCAAGGAGATAGATACATTTATAGGAGCAAAGAAGAATTTGCGTGTCGCCTGTCAGAAAGTTCTCTACCCCAATGTTAAAATCACTCTATCGAATTTTGTACTAAGTGTTGAGCAGGAGAATAAACGATGTAGAGTATATGTCGATAAAGAAGATGGAATCGTCATTCGCCCCCTATAAAGAAAAATCACCCTATTAGGAGCTTTCACATAGGGATTGAATAAAAACTTAAGTGACGGCTTTAAAGGTTAGCAAAGGAAAAC
>JAAZLM010000016.1 GCA_012799315.1 Clostridiales bacterium
AACAGTAGAAGGATATATGGTGAAAATAAACGATCAATGGGTGTTAGAGGATTTAATATATTAATGATGATAGTTTTAATCTAAATTTAATAGATAATTACTATGTACCACATTGAATTATAGTATAGTTGTTTAATATAATAGCAAGTATTCCCACCTATATAATCGTTCGCTATATGTAAGCGGTCTTTATGATGGACAGGCTAAATTAAACGATCGGGGATGTGAAAAGTGGGGAAAGAAACTAAATCAAGATCAATTAAATATATCGTATATATTGGGCATTTCGCCACGATAATGATAGTCCCAATTTTGTTATGCGTCTACATCGCAACATATTTGCAAAGGAGATTCCAATTAGGATCATGGGTAGTCGGCATAGGCATAGCACTAGGATTACTACTAATGATAAGCAATTTAGTCGGATTCGTTCGTCAGGTGCTAAGTGAAACAGATAAGGAGCATCGCAAAAAGTGAAATTCTTTAAAAGGAATATTGCTACCGATGAGCTACTAGGATTCATATGGTGGTATATCGCATTCGATTTGGTTGTAATGCTAGGATTCTTCCTATCGGGGAAGATGGCACTGAGCGTTCCACTCGGGCTAATCGGCGGATCGCTATTCTCAGCGCTCAACTTCCACCTACTTGGTATGGCGGTAGAAAAGGCGGTAAAAAAAGAATCGCCAAAAGCAAACTCATTTATGAAAAGAAGTTATTTTTTAAGGTATATGTTGATGGCGATAGTGCTATTCGCTGGGGCGAAATCGGGATTTTTCAATATCATTTGCTTAATCATACCACTCATATACCCTAGAATAATCGTTACATTTAAATATATTAGGAAGGGCGGCAACAAGTAATGAATGGACCTAAATTAATATTTCAATTACCTTTTGGAATTAATATTACGGAGACAGTTTTCCTATCGTGGTGCATTATTGTTGCAGTTGCTCTTCTTTTATTATATCTTACTCACGATATGGAGAAAGTCCCCACGAAGAAAAGACAGGTAATCGCCGAATGGATCGTCGAAACAATGAATAACCTTGTAAAAGAAAATATGGGCGAAAAATTCATGGGATTCGCTCCATATATCGCAGGACTATTCACATATTCAATTCTTGGGAGTTTAATCGGGCTAATCGGACTTCGCCCCGTGACGGCGGATATAAACACAACTGCAACTTGGGCAGTTACAACGGCATTAATGGTGCAGATAGTAAAAGTACGCACAAGCGGATTCGGCGGCTATCTAAAGGGATTCGCCGAACCAGTCGCCGCCATAACACCACTCAATATTATATCGGAATTCTCTACGCCGGTTTCAATGGCGTTCCGTCATTTTGGTAATATCGCAGCGGGGATGGTAATATCTTCCCTAATCTATATGGGGCTTGCATCATTAAGTGCGGCGATACATCTACCAATTCCGCTATTGCAGGTAGGATTGCCAGCGATACTATCGCTTTATTTTGATATATTTTCAGGATTTATGCAAGCATATATATTCTGTATGCTAACTATGGTATTCATTAGTTCCGCAGCAGAGTAATCACATGGTTTTGGCATTACACGGCGTAGAATGTTGCAATCAAAGATAATTATTTCGCCGGGTACTGGCAATGAAATAGAAAAAACTAAGTAAATGTAGGAGGATTATATTATGGAATTAGCAAGAGCAATTATCCTAGGAGCATCAGCAATTGGAGCAGGACTAGCAATGATAGCAGGAATCGGCCCTGGAATTGGGCAGGGGTATGCCGCTGGTAAGGCATCGGAAGCAGTTGGTAGACAGCCGGAGGCATCGGGCGATATTATGAGAACAATGCTAATTGGTTGTGCAGTTGCAGAATCGACAGGTATATACGGATTCGTAGTAGCAATTATTCTGCTATTCATCAATCCATTAATCGGGATGCTATAAAGAAATTTTGTTTAGCAATACTATCATATTCGGGAGGTAAAGATGCAAATTCTAGATTTAATACCCTCTCTTTCGCCAATAGCAGCAAGTGATGGATCGGGGTTCACTCCATTTATTACAATAGAGCTGGGCACGATTATTTTTGTCCTACTAAACCTATTAATCATTTATCTTCTGTTTAAGAAGTTCTTATTTGAACGTGTGCAAAAGATTCTTGATGCTAGGCAAAATGATGTGCAGGCAATGTATACCGACGCCGAAACAGCAAAGGAAAATGCGCTATCGATAGAGGCTGATTATACGGAGAAATTATCCCAAGCTAAGGACGAAGCGAATGAGCTTGTCCGTAGTGCGACTAAGCGTGCCCAAATTAGGGGCGAGGAGATTGTAAACGAGGCTAAGGAGCAAGCAGGCCATATAAAGAAGAGAGCGGAAGAAGATATTGAACGTGAGAAAAAGCGTGCAATTAATCAGATCAAAGATGAAATATCCGACATCGCAATAGACGCTGCTTCAAAGATTGCCCAGAAAGAGATCAATGCCGCTGATCAGGAGAAATTGATAGAAGAATTCATCTCAATGTAGCATAATTAGTTGGAGGGGAAGAATTGGCAGGACTGATTGGAAAAAATTACGGGAGCGCACTATTCTCAATTGCCATGGACGAGGACAAGCAGGATATAATCCTAAGCGAACTCACCGCCATAAACAACATTATGAATGAGAATAATGACTTCATAAAATTGCTGAATACTCCTTCAATAGCTATGAAGGAAAAAATGCAGGTAATTTCATCCGCTTTTGAAGAGCGAATTGACGAAAATACCTATAATTTTTTATGCCTTTTAACTGAGAAGGGTAGGATTCTATATTTAAATGAAATCACCGATGAATATCGTAGGCTATATAATAACCATTATAATCTTACGGAAGTTAAGGCGACTACCGCTATTAAATTAAGTGATGATTTAAAGGGGAAGCTGGTCAAAAAGCTTGAAACTATCACGGGGAAAAAGGTAACATTAATCGAGGAGATTAATCCCGATATTATAGGTGGAATAATCATAGATTATGATAATACTCAAATTGACGCAAGTGTCAAAACTAAACTAGATGGGCTGCGTGCGCAAATACGGGATATGGTAGTATAGAGCGCAACTATCCGCACGAAGGAAAGGATTGATAATTACATGGATTTACGTCCGGAAGAAATAACAAATATCATAAAACAACAAATTAAAGATTACGGCGCAAAAATCGAGATGACCGACATCGGTACTGTTGTTACCGTCGGTGATGGTATAGTGCGA
>JAAZLM010000017.1 GCA_012799315.1 Clostridiales bacterium
CGATACTGCCATGATATTTGTGTCTTGTGCATCGATTGATAATCCGCCATAGCCAAAGTATGTTGCCGACTTAGGTGAAATATCCGTCCATGCGCCCGTACCTAGATCGTACTTGTAAACTGCGCCGCCAGTCACTTCATATGGGCCTGCCTTATTGCCAAAAGTCATAAATAGTGCATTGTTTGCAATTTCAGCACGCATTGGAACGGTGCAATCTGCTGTTGTTGGTTGACCAGCTACTGCCGACCAAGTCGAACCGGCATCCTTACTAACAAAGATGGATTCTTCTTTATCGCCAACACCAACATAGATGTCGGTTGTGCCATTTGCATTCTTCTTATCGGAATCAAATACTATCCAAGTGATTCCTACATAAGTATCTTCTTCTTTATATGTACCTATATTAGTAAAGCTTGATACCTTATTGAAAGTAACACCTGCATCGGTTGATTTATATAGACCGTCAGTCTGTGAACCGATATAGACGATGTTATTGTTATTTGGATCGATTGCAATTCTTTCGCCTGCGTTACGGGATTTCTCATTTCCTCCAACGTGGAAGGGTAGATCCGTCACAACACTCCATGTGTTTCCGTAATCGTCGGAGCGCATCAATGCGCCTTTATTAGGATCCCAGCCATTTGTATAAGCACCAACAAGGATATATACTCGGCTTGCCATTACTGGATCGGGCATCATACTCTGGATATACATATGGCCCCATTTACTGCCCGGTGTGCTATCGGTAAGCGGAATCCATTCACGTGTAACTTTGTCCATACGATATGCGCCACCGATGTCGGTTCTTGCATATACTAGGTCTTTTTCGATTTTGGAATATTCGATTCCCGACGTATATCCGCCACCGACAATCTCAACATTATCCCAATCGTATTTTTGCGTATTTGCTTCATTATCGCCATATGGATCGCTATATAGGATCTCACCTTCAAAATACCATACATGGAGAGTTCCATCGGATTCAAGGAATCTTGCTGCAGGAATAACTGCCTCTGAGAGAGTTTCCCACATATAGTTCATGAATAATAGATTTGTATCGGCTGCAGTAACCGATGTATCGACTAGAATATATTGACCTTTTGAAGCGAGGAAATACTGCCAATATAAGAAGTCTTCATTCTCATAGAATTCAAATTCCCCACCATCTACCGTAATAACATCGGGGTTATCCGATATATCAGCGGAGTGGATTATCAAATTATAATATGTCTTACCCGGATTCGGATTTGTTGTAACAGTCGTTACCTCAGTTGTTGTAGTATTTGTAGTCGGCTTTGTAGTCGACTGTGTTGTAGTGGTAGTCGGCTTTGTTGTCGACTGTGTTGTAGTGGTAGTAGGCTTTGTTGTCGACTGTGTAGTGGTAGTAGGTTTTGTTGTCGACTGTGTTGTAGTGGTAGTAGTAGGTTCTGTTGTAGACTGCGTTGTAGAGGTAGTTATAGATCCCTCATTTGGATCAGTATAATGGATTGCCCCATCTTTATACCAGATGTTCAACGTGTCGGAGGTAAATTTTGCCCCTGGGATAGTTGCATCGCCTAGATTACCCCAATTGAGCGTCAAAAAGCTTAATTCAACTGAATCATATAGCTTAACATACACGGTTAGCATAATGCCGCCATTATCAGCACTATAATTCATCCACCATGATGTTTCACCATCTTCTAATTTGCTTTCACAGCCGGATACGATAATCATGCCAACATCGTTTGAATCAGCAGAATTAATAACTAGCTTGTAAAACCCATCCTGCGGAGCAGGGGAGGTAGTTGAATGCGTCGTCGATTCAATAGTTGTAGCCTTAGTAGTAGATCTAGTTGTCGTTGCCTCGGTAGTCGTTGTTGCCTCAGTAGTTGTGGTGATTTTCGTTGTCGTTGGTGTTGTGCCGCCACCGCCATTTGGATCGGTATAGGTTAGTCCAACGCCTTGAATATACCATGCCTCAATATTGCCGCCATTTAGATCGAAATCACTTGCCGGTATTTTGAAGCTTCCAAGACTGCCCCAATTAGAAGTGAGTAAATTAATGTCGAGTTCGGCGCCGGGCTTCACCCTTTCATTAACGATAACATCACTTTCCCCGTCGGGATTTAATTGCTTGTACCAAGAGCCATCAGCGAATTGCCCGCCAGAGATCGTGACAATTCCCACTTCGTCATTTGCGCCATCATCGCCAATATAATGAATGATTAATCCATTATAGCCATCTTGCGCAGAAACGGGTAGAGCGGTAATTGTCATTGTTATAAGCATCGATAATGCCAATAGCAATGATAGAATCTTCCTGTTCCTCATAGTTCTCCTCCATAAATATATTTTATTTTGAAAGTAAGAGATTACCCCCACTTTTAAAATCTTAGGGAAGTTAGTAAACGATTACAGATATTCACATTAATGTTGATAGAAGTTTATAAAAAATATAGAAGTTAAATTGAACAATTTATATACTAATAAAGTATATATACATTATAATATGGATTGAAAGAAACAACAATGAATAAAATAAATGAACATTGACCGTTGCCACTGTGCAATACAGACAAATAGTTATAGAATCCTTGTCGAATCTTCACACATTTGCTGACTGTTACTTATAAGAAAACAAGAAAAATGTCGTTATCATATTTACTATTTAATCGAACCATGTTAAAATAGAAGTGAAAAATTAGTTTTAAGGAGGAATATATGTTAAAGGAATTTAAAGAATTCGCTATGAAGGGTAATGTAATTGATCTAGCAGTCGGTGTAGTGATCGGTGGAGCATTCGGCAAAATTGTTGCCTCTTTAGTCGACGATTTACTTATGCCCATCCTCGGGATACTTATCGGCGGGGTCAATTTCTCCGATCTAAAGTTTGTTATCAAACCAGCAGTCGGTGAGGCGGCAGAAGTAGCCGTTATGTATGGGAAGTTTATGCAATCCGTTGTCGACTTCTTAATAATCGCCTTCTCAATTTTTATATTCATTAAAATAATCACATTCAGAAAAAAGAAGGAAGAGGAGAAGAAACCCGAACCATCGAAAGAAGAAGTCC
>JAAZLM010000185.1 GCA_012799315.1 Clostridiales bacterium
TAGGCGGATTTTAACTTGATGGCGCTTTGCGATTTTTGCGATAGCTTTATAATCAGTCGCAAATACTGATGCATGGAGATGCTCATCATCTTTAGTTAGTCCCCAGACTTTTATTCCATTCAAGATTAAATCATTGACGAACTCACTTTGAAATCCGCCAATACAGTGAAAATTGACATATCCACGCAAATATTTGAATACTTTTCTATAACGCATCTTCTTCGCCCCTTGTAACAAATTCAATTGAATGGAGCATTCCTCTGATTGTTAGCCCCCCCGAATTATAATTCTCCATAATAAGGGATGTACCTGTAACTACTACATTGATTCGGGACAGTTTAACCTTAACTTGATTTTCGGTATAGTCCAATATGCCCTTACACCCCTCAAAGAAAACTTCTTTATTATCGATAATTTGCATTTGTGCTTGGGATAGAGATAGAGTTTGTGCGATATTGTCTATAATGCGAGGGTTCTGCGCTGCTGGATGCAACTTATTTAAATCTTTACCCATTTTATCCCCCTTAAGCTAGATAATACTCTAATCTATTACTATGCTTTATTTTGCATTTTAATAATATTTATAAGAAAGAAAGTGATATTTTTGCATAGGGAATTAAACTTTTCACCAATAAAACTAACTGCCGCCGTCATCACTCTAATCTTCTGTGGTTTTTTTGCCTATTTCTCAATATGTTATGCTAATGCTGCAATTAATTCTATAATTGGTGCGATAACTTCATGTTTGACTGTAATCATACCTGCACTATTTTCGTTCATGGTGCTATCTTCATTCCTGTTAGAAAGTGGACTGTACCGAATTTTGAGCATACCGTTCTACCCAATATCGAAGTATATATTTAGAATTGATCCGTCACTTTTCTCGATATTCATATTAAGTCAAATAGGTGGCTATCCTATCGGCGCTAAACTCCTTAGCGAACTTATTGCTAACGACAAGATCACGAAGTGCGAAGCCGAAAAGATGCTATGCTACTCTTTTTGTAGTGGGCCATCATTTATTATAGGCATTATTTCGCTACGTCTATATAACAGTATGTGGATTGGTTTGATTATATTTGCATCCACTGTCTTAACGAATATTATAATAGCTATTTTGATGGGCTTCTTTTCGGGGCAACCTCGCCTGCAGCAGAATACGATAAAGCTGAATATCTCATCTACAAGCCTAATTAATAGCATAAATTCAAGCACTAGAGCACTTCTATCCATATGTTCTATGATTATAGTTTTCAATGTTGCGATTACAATGTTAGATACATTTAACATAATCCCTACTATATCGAATTATATCAGCACTGTTTTTTCATCGAATGCGAATGTTAATAGCAAATTTATTAAAGGCTTGATTGAGATTAGTTCAATATCCTTGATAGATGGAACCTATATCTCTATTCCGGCGGTGGCAGGGCTAATCTCATTCGGCGGTATATGTGTAATAATGCAAGTGTCATCCGTCGGGAAAGGTGCAATTAGCCTGAAGAAATTTATTTTGCTACGACCGATAGCAGCATTAATTACTGCATTATTGTGCAAATACTTGCTATTATTATACTCTCCGTCAATACCAGCGTGGAAGGGCGTGATAAAACATACAGTTGACAACCCCTCTAGTCCAATTCCATCTATAATACTACTCATAATGACATTTTTCTTATTATCGTCAAAAGGTGTAGAAAAGAGCGGAAGAATATGATATAATAAGAATATATTATTGTAAAGGGTGAGTTTATTACAATGAAGAAGTATTTATTTGGTACTGACATTACCCCATCGTGCAGTTATTGTGCGCATGGGACTTTAAACGAAGAAACTGGCATGATAGATTGCAGTAGAAGGAAAAAAACATTCAGCCCGAATGATAGTTGCAATAAATTCCTCTACTCCCCAATTAAGCGCATTCCAAAGAAGAACCTTAATATCCAAAGTATCAACTTTTCAGATCCAGATGTGAAAATTGATGAGGAATAGTACATATTAAATAAAACCAGCCTAGTCCTTTTGGATCAGGCTGGTTTTGTATTCTAAATTGCTATTCGATAAGTGAAAGAATCAATTCCTTCATCATTGATGGATTGGCCTTGCCTTTCGATGCTTTCATGCATTGTCCTACTAGATAGCCTAGTGCATTTGTTTTACCATTGTTATAGTCAGCAACGGACTGCGCATTGTCCTCTATCACTTTCCTTGCAATCTCAAGCAGAGCATCTTTGTCGGAGATTTGTGCAAGTCCCTTTTCCTCAATGATAGTTTTTATATCAATATCCCTTTGTAGGAGTTCTTCAAAAACTACCCTACCCGCCGCATTGGAAATTGTCTTTGCTTCAATAAGTGAAATTAATTCGCATAACTTTTCCGATGTCAAATGAGTGTCGAATATGCTTTTGCCGGATTCGTTCATATATTTAGAAATATCACCTAGAACCCAATTCAATACAGCATTCGGTGTTGCACCAAGTGATTCGCACTCATCAAACATTTTTGATTTATCATCGCTCTCTACTAAAAGCATTGCTTCAGTTTGGGAGATGCCAAGATCAATCATATAGTGGAGCATCTTCTTACTAGGCAATTCGGGTAGACGCTTCTTTAATTCCGCTATCTTTTCATCTGGAATTACTATGGTGAGCAGGTCCGGCTCGGGGAAGTATCTATAATCATGTGCATCTTCTTTCGTTCTAAGTGTGATGCTCTCTCCCTTTACATCGTCCCATCTTCTTGTTTCTTGCTCGATTGTACCGCCAGCCTCTATAAGCTCGATTTGCCTTTTAGCCTCGTACTCGATTCCCCTCACCGCAGCGCTGAAGCTATTGACATTCTTCATTTCACAACGTGTACCGAATTCCTTTTGTCCTTTTTTTCTTACCGATACGTTGACGTCACAGCGGATTGAGCCTTCTTGCATTTTACAATCTGATATATCAAGATACTGCAACGTTAGTTTAATCATATCTAGGAATGCTTTAGCCTCGGCGGAGCTACGAATGTCGGGCTCGGATACTATCTCAATTAGGGGCACTCCTCCCCTATTGCAATCGACAAGAGAACCGTCAAAGCTATCATCATGGAGTAGCTTGCCAGCATCTTCCTCGATATGTATCCTAGTGATACCAATGCTGCGCACTTCACCATCGACAACTATATCTAGATGACCGTCCTCACATACTGGCACTTCAGCCTGAGAAATCTGGTATGCCTTGGGTAAATCCGGATAGAAGTAGTTTTTCCTATCCTGTTTCGATACAGAATTTATTTTGCAGTTCAGTGCGTGCCCCATCATGACAGCATAATCAACCGCCGTTTTATTCAGTGTGGGCAATGCCCCGGGCAAAGCCATGCAAATCGGGCATACCCTTGTATTAACCTCTAAACCGAATTCGTTCTTACAATTGCAATACATTTTTGATTCTGTTGATAATTCAGCATGTACCTCTAAACCGACTACAATTTCATAATCATTCACTTTATCATCCCCCTAAACTATTTCAGGCATATTGACGATACCGCAAGCATTCTCATAGGCGAATGCAATGTTAAGAATTGTTTGTTCGTCAAATTTCTTGCCAATTATCTGCATACCTATTGGCATTGAATCGCTATCCAATCCGCAAGGTAGGTTAATTGCTGGCAATCCTGCTAAATTTGCCGCTACTGTGCAGCTATCAGCATCGCCGATCGCATCCGTACCAAGATCGAATGCTGATGTCAACGTTGTCGGTGTTAAAATTGCATCACATTCGTTAAACGCTTCAGTGAATTCACTGCTGATTTGTTGCTGCATTAACTTCGCTTTATAGTAATAATCATTATATCCCTGCGCACTTAAGGCGAATGTACCAAGGAGAATGCGGCTCTTTACCTCGTCGCCAAAGGCTTCGCTACGTGTATTAACATACATTTCATTAAGGTTAGCATAGTCGGAAGATCTATAACCGAACTTCACACCGTCATATCTGCCAAGGTTGGAAGATGCCTCCGCCGCTGAAATTATCTGATATGTCGGCAATGCATATTCATTGCTGCTAAGCGAAATTTCTTTAATATTACAACCTAACTCCTCGTATTTTTTTATCGCTTTAGTTATTGAATCTCTAACTTCGTCATTGAGGTCTAGATTAAAGTACTCAGTCGGTATTCCAATAGAAATGTTACGAATGTCGCTCGAAAGATTCTTTGCGTAGTCGCCATGCTTAATATTCTTGGTAGTTGCGTCCATATTATCGTGTCCGCATATGAGGGAATAGAGCATCGCAACATCGGTTACCGTTCTGCCAATAGGGCCAATTTGATCTAATGAAGAAGCTAATGCTATAAGTCCGAATCTTGATACAGCACCATAAGTCGGCTTTAAGCCGACAACACCGCAAAATGCAGCCGGTGTCCTAATGGATCCGCCTGTATCGGAACCTAATGAAAGCACGGCTTGACCGGCACTAACTGCAGCCGCACTACCGCCGGAAGAACCTCCCGGAGTTTTAGCTAAATTGTGCGGATTTTTTGTAGGTTTATAGTAAGAAGTTTCAGTGGTTGAGCCCATCGCAAATTCATCTAAATTTGTCTTGCCAGTGATAATCATATGTGCACTATTAATCTTATCAATAACAGTCGCATTATATGGAGGGATATAGTTAGAAAGCATCTTCGATGCACTGGATGTTAAAATGCCTTTAGTCGATATATTGTCTTTTATTCCAATTGGAATACCTGCTAAAGGGTGGAGTTCCTCACCTTTTGCTATTTTTTCGTCAACTTCACGTGCTTTAGTTAATGCATCTTGCTCGCATATTGTAATATATGCATCTACTTTATTTTCTACTTGTGTTATCCTATCCATTACTGATTTAGTAGCTTCCTCAACACTGCAGGATTTATTCTTGATTAATGCGGACAGCTCCGCCGCTGATTTTTTATATAATTCCACGCTATTCGTCACTCCTATTCAACTATTTTTGGCACTACCAAGCATCCAGCCTGTACTTGCGGTGCATTCGATAGCAATTCATCTCTTGATAGTCTATCTTTATCATCAATCGGTATATCCTCACGGAGCTCCATAGGATTATCGGCATCGAGCACCTTCAAATCCTCGGTCATCCTCGGCATTTCATCAACTGACTTCAATATACTTGTGAGCTTATTTTGAAGTTGCTCATACTTAGATTTATCAATCTTTAGCATCGCTAGTTTAGAAGTCTGATCGATATTAATTTGCATTTCTATCATCCTTTACTTAATTAATTGAGCAAATTGCTCCTCGTCAATAATATTGAGATCTAACTGTCTAGCCTTAGTTAGTTTGCTACCAGCATCTTCACCAGCTAATACATAGTCAGTTTTCCTCGATACTGATGACGATACCTTACCGCCCATGCTTTCAATAACCGCCTTTGCATCAGCTCTTTTATATCTTTCTAAAGTTCCAGTTAGCACAAAAGTCATACCGTCAAAGCGGTTGTCTACAATGTTCCTACTATATTCCATATTTAAACCGTATTCTTTTAGTCTTTTCACAAGTGCAACTAAATGCGGCTCCCTCAATGCGTTGAATAGGTTTTGGGACATTATATCGCCGAATCCGTCTATCTCCAATATATCTGAAATATCAGCGGACATGATGCTATCAATATCGCCGAATTTCTGTGAAAGAAGTTCCGCCGCCCTCTGCCCGATTCCTTTTATCCCAAGTCCGTATATTATTCGATCAAGAGGATTTTGCTTAGAAGAATCGATCGCTTTTATTAAGTTAGTAGCAGATCTTTCACCCATACCACCAAGTCCCGAAACATCTTCTATTTTGAGTGTGTAGAGGTCGGCAACCGATTTTATTAGATCATTATCTACAAGGAGTTTCACAATTGCCTTGCCCAGTCCATCGATATTCATCGCCCCTCTAGAGGCGAAATGCTCGATATTCCTTAATAGTTGTGCTGGACAATCAACATTTGGGCAACGTGTAACTGCTTCGCCGTCTAGCTGCACGGCTCCCGTTCCGCAAGCAGGACATTCTTCCGGGAAAATAAAAGGCTGACTATCTAAATTGCTTTCGGCAACTCTTACAACCTCGGGAATAATATCACCCGCTTTACGTACGATAATCTTATCGCCGATCTTGAGCCCCATTTGATACATAAAATCCCTGTTGTGAAGCGCCGCCCTCGATACAGTTGTACCGGCTAATGTGACCGGCTCAAATATCGCTACGGGTGTTAATGCGCCTGTCCTACCGACATTGATTTCGATATTGGTAAGAATCGTCGATTTCTCCTCCGGTGGATATTTGAACGCTATCGCCCATCTGGGATTTTTAGCAGTGGAGCCTAGCATTTCTCTCTGGGAAAAGTTGTCCACTTTCACAACTGCACCATCTATATCAAAGCTTAATTCAGCACGATCATCGCCGATCTTATTTATATGATTTATGATTTCATTAACGTTATTTGCGGTGATATAATCAGGAATAACTTTGAATCCTAGTCGATGTAGAAGTTCCAGCGACTGTTTATGACTTGAAACCTCGACACCTCTCACCTGCTGAATGTTGAATACGAATATATCGAGTTTCCTCGATGCGGTAATTTCAGGGTTCTTCTGTCTTAATGATCCTGCAGCCGCATTCCTTGGGTTCTTAAATGGTTGCACGTCGGATTCTTGTTGCTGTTTTATAAGCACATCAAAGCTTTCACGTGGCATGAATACTTCACCACGCACCTCAATATAAGGGATTTCTTCTGTTAATTTGAGTGGTATGCTTCTTATTGTTCTAAGGTTAGCAGTTACATTTTCACCAACGAATCCATCTCCCCTAGTCGAGCCCCTAATGAAAACACCATTTTCATATTCTAATGAAACGGACAATCCATCAATTTTAGGTTCGATAACATAGGTCGGATTATCTACTGTTCTTTTGACACGTGCATCGAATTCTTTAATTTCCCCAAGGTCGAATGCATCTTGCAAGCTACCCATTTGCACCGTATGCTCTACCTTCTCAAATTGGCCCGAAACATCACCGCCGACACGCATTGTAGGCGAATCCGCCGTTAACAATTCAGGGAACCTCTCTTCAATCTCGATTAATCTGTTCAACAAGGCATCATATTCATAATCATCTATATCGGGATCGTCGAGCACATAATATTTATAGTTATGAGAGTTTATCTCATCCCTTAATTTTTCAACTTCTTTTCTTGCATTAACTAAATCCATATATTCAATCCTCACAAGCATATTATAATTAGCAAAGATAATTCTCCATACTTATATTATACCACAATTTAGTCATTATAGGCTAGATGTAAACAAAAATTTACTGCATATAATCATTAATATCCCTGATGATATTATCATCACCAGTAATAACATGGGTATATCCTTCGGGAACTGTTCCCACGATAACCGTTTCCGCGACAGTGTAATTAGTTACTACCTCTACTGATGAAGTATATCCTGGAATTATAGCGGATATATTAACTGAAATTTGCAAATTTATTTGATGTAATGTTTGATTAATTCCTGCCGATCTAAAGCTACTGACAAGCTGAGTTTTCACATGACCCCTCGGCATTATTTTAATATTGATCATGGGCCCACGATTATAAAGAAATCTAAGACCGGTTAATGTCCCTACGGAAACGGGAACCTCATTCATTGAAATATCCGACATTGTTTCATTCATACGATCGGTTATTCTCGTTTTAAGGGTGTTGATGCTGAGCATATTGCTTTCAATTGCTATTATATCGCCATTATAGTTTGATGTTAAGCTTACTAGATTATCGTATTTGTAATCGCCACTGGATAACTCGTCATACACAGCTTGGTTGATGAGTCTAGTCGCAGCGATCTGGCTGTTATATGTAGTGATAGAAGTTACAATCGGTCTTATCCTCATATCAATGAGGTAGACGACAAAAATAAGTATTACCCCTACAATTATCAGCCGTAGTCCCAATATTCTTTTTTGATTGCACCTTCTACTTAAACGTTTTCGCATTTACTCACACCCCTCTATAATATTCAGTATATTCACTGACATGCCTAAAAGTGTGAGAAACATGAGAAACGGATAACAGTTTTTCTGTTACCCGTTATTCACCAATGTTATTTCGCTGAAATAGCCTCTTGCGCTTTTTTAACAATATTTTCAGCACTGAGTCCGAACTTCTTTAATAGATCGGTTGCGGGGCCTGACATACCGAATGTGTCGTTCACTCCAATTTTAACTACACGTGTCGGATATTCCTCCGTAACGACATCGGCAACAGCGGACCCAAGACCGCCTATAACACTATGTTCTTCAACGGTAAGGATGAGATTCGTATCCTTAGCAGCTTTGATTATAATATCTCTATCTATCGGCTTTATTGTGTGAATATTTATCACTCTTGCCGATATGCCCTTTTCCTCAAGCTCTTTTGCTGCAATTAGTGCCTCATTCACCATTAAGCCGGTGGCAACAATGGCAATATCTTTACCGTCCTTTAATTCAATACCCTTACCCAGTTCAAATTTATAAGTGGATTTGTCGTTAAAGACAGGGGTGGCAAGCCTTCCAAACCTCATATAGACAGGGCCCTTATGTTCAAGTGCAGCCGCAACTGCCGCTTTTGCCTCAATATCGTCGGCAGGATTGATCACGGTCATGCCGGGGATTGAGCGCATAAGTGCGATGTCCTCATTGCATTGGTGTGAAGCTCCATCCTCGCCAACAGATATTCCAGCATGGGTGGCACCAATTTTTACGTTCAGGTGAGGATATCCAATGCTATTTCGAACTATTTCGAATGCACGGCCGGCAGCGAACATAGCAAATGTACTGGCAAATACTAATTTCCCCGTTGTAGCAATACCAGCGGCAACGCCCATCATGTTCGCCTCGGCAATACCGCAATCAAAAAATCTCTCCGGATATGCTTTCATAAACTTCTCAGTCTTAGTTGCCTTAGCTAAATCAGCATCTAATACAATAAGGTCGTCATGTTTTGCACCTAATTCAACAAGAGCATCTCCATAACTATCCCTTGTAGCAATTTTAATTACTTCAGCCATATCTATTTGCCCTCCAATTCTGCTAATGTAGCTTTGAGCTCGTTCATTGCTTGATTATACTGTTCCTCATTCGGCGCAGCACCATGCCAATTAACATTGTTCTCCATAAAAGATACCCCTTTGCCTTTGACACTGCATTGAATAATGGCAACAGGCTTATCTACAACTTTACTAGCCTCGTCAAAGGCTTTTTCTATTTGATCGAAGTCATGCGCATTAATTAGAATGACATGCCAGCCAAAAGCTAGGAATTTATCATCGATCGGCTTAGGTGAGCAGATATCTGTTATTTTGCCATCAATCTGCAGTCCGTTATTATCTATAATAGCTATTAGGTTGTCAAGTTTTAAATGGGCAGCGAGCATTGCAGCCTCCCACACTTGCCCTTCTTGAAGCTCCCCATCACCTAAAATTGCATATACTTTATATGGGTCGTTAGAGATTTTAGCTGATAGTGCCATTCCACACGCAGCGGAAATCCCCTGTCCTAGGGATCCAGTACTCATATCGATACCTGGAGTGCCCGTCATGTCTGGGTGTCCTTGCAGCATAGCGTCAACATGCCTTAATTTCTTTAATTCATCTGCAGGGAAAAATCCTTTTAAAGCAAGAGCAGAATAGAGCCCCGGCGCACAGTGCCCCTTAGATAGGACAAGCCTATCTCTATCGGGCATTTGCGGATTTTTCGGATCAACATTTAATTGAACAGTATAAAGATAAGCTAGCAAGTCGGAAATTGAAAGTGATCCGCCCGGATGTCCAGATTTTGCATTGAAAACCCCCTCAATTACTCCCATTCTAATTTTGCAAGCATCAATCTGCAATTGTCTTTTTAGTGTTGCCTCCATAGAAAAAACCTCCTAGTTTTATTTATTATGTTCGGATATTATGTAGTTAATCACCTCAGCGAATCCCCCATCATCACATCGTGCGACGACGACGTCCGCAACTGCCCTAACCTCCTCGGGGGCATCTGCAACAGCGAATCCTACATCAGCATCTCTAATCATCTCTAAATCATTGTAATAATCGCCGACTGCATATACTTTCTTATCCTTGCGACCTGTTAACTCTAGCATCTTAGTAACTGCAGTGCTTTTAGATATGTTCGAAGGTAGCATCTCAAAGAAAATTGGCGATGAGGAGACGAAAGTAACGTCAGTAGCATTTAATTCAAACATAAATTCGGCAAATTTATCAACATTGTCAGGCGATTGCGGGAACAAAACTTTTGTCCAACCATCGGGCAAATCGTCTAAACTAGATTCGGTGAATTTTATGTTTTCTCTTCTGATGTGTTGTAGCTCGTATTCGTTACTTCTTATTACGTGGACTTCCTTCCCTATTAGGACTTCAACCGCAACATCGGGGAATTTATCAAGCACTTCTTTAACATAGTGTCTTGATGTGTCGGGTAGAGATGTGCTCCACAAATATTCATCCTTGCCAAAATCATATACGACTGCACCGTTATATATAATGGCAGGTTCTTGAATTCCTAGCGCTTTAGCCTGCGGCAGTGCTAGAGGGTGCGACCTCCCAGTTGCGAATGTAAAATCACCACCGAGTGACCTAAGTTTTTCTATCCCTCTTAAATCGTTGTCAGAAATGATCAGACTATCCGGTAGCAAGGTGTTGTCTAAATCTGTTATCAGAATCATATCTGATAAGGGTTTTTGCATAGATATCTCCTCTCGTTTTATTCTTTTGTTCTTAGTTTTGTGAGCATTTGACGGAAATATTCCGGTAGCTCACTCTCTATCTCTATATAATCCCCACTGCGAGGATGGGTAAACCCTAGCATTTTCGAGTGTAGGCATTGCCCACGTAGAGATGATGTTTTTGAGTTTCTTTTTCTAACTCCGTATACTTCATCCCCAACTATCGGGTGCCCGATATAGTCCATATGCACACGAATCTGATGCGTCCTGCCCGTTTCTAGCATAACACGGACATAGGCATAGCCAGCATATTGCTCTATTATATTGAAATGTGTAATCGCATTTTTAGAATTGTGTTCGGTAACGCACATTTTAGTGCGATTCGTTCCGTGCCTCCCAATTGGGGCATTTATTGTATCGGCGCTTTTTCTCAGCGATCCGTAAACTATCGTCTCATATTGTCTTTTGAATGTTCTTTCTTTAAGCTGCCTAGCTAGATCCTCATGAGTAAAATTATTTTTAGCAACTACAAGTAGCCCGCTTGTATCTTTATCAATTCTATGGACAATTCCCGGGCGAATATCCCCGTTGAGCGTTGATAATTTGCCTTTACAATGAAAGAGGAGCGCATTTACCAATGTATTATCACGATGTCCAGCGCCTGGATGCACTACCATCCCTTTCGCCTTATTTACAACAAGCAAATCGTCATCTTCATATAGGATATCTAAGGGGATATTTTGTGCTATGGGAGATGATTGTTCTTCTTCCGGCATCTTGACATGAATAATATCGCCGTGCCTAATTTTGTAATTCTTAGCCACCTTGACACAATTGACGCTCATCATTCCTTCTCCAATGAGTTTTTGAATACTAGAACGTGATATATCGGGAATTTTATCACTTAGCCACCTATCGATCCTGGTGCCTTCATCATCAAATTCAACAGTGAAAGTCATCTCATTCATTGCCTTCATCTTTGGATCGGCTGTATTGAGCTAGAATATCATCGACATCGAGTGATGCGCTACTATCTATGCTCATATCTAAACCGTCCTCTTCCTCCGGGATATTGCCAGCGTCTCCAGTATCAAGAGCCTTGTCCTTTTGTGTTCGTCCATCCAGGAAAATCACATATATAAGCAGCCCTATTGTGCCAATAACTACACAACAGTCGGCAAAATTAAAGATTGCAAAATTTATAAGGCGGACATCTATATAATCTACTACATATGCTCTAAAAATTCTGTCAATTAAATTCCCTAATCCGCCAGCAATTATAAGCGAAACAGACCAAATAAGGAAGTTATGGTTAATCTTTTTAGATGCCAATAGATAGATTGCCGCTATCATTGCGGCAATCGTAATAATTAATAACAAATAACGTTGATTCGACAATATGCCGAACGCAGCGCCACTATTCTCAGTATAGGTGAAGTTTAATACCTCTTTATCGCCAATCATTAAAACGGAATATGTGTCAATCGGCTCAAGTTTTTGAATTGCTAACCACTTAAATAATTGATCGACTCCGACCAATCCGGCGGCTACAATTAAAGCTATATATACCATGCGCCCTCCCTATTTGTGGTTATTCTTCTAAAACTCCTACGCACCGGTCACATAATGTTGGGTGCTTGGCACTTTCGCCGACAGTGGTGGAATATA
>JAAZLM010000186.1 GCA_012799315.1 Clostridiales bacterium
CCGCCATCGGTGGACCGTATAAGTAACCCCATTCATATGTCATTAGTATTACATGGTCAACAATAGCACCGTGAGCAGCATAGTCATGCGCCTCATATAATAGTCCGCTCTGATTTCCGCTAGTTTTTGGTGCAACGGCAGTTGATACTGTATAGCCAAGTGGATGGAGTTTCGCCACCGCTTTTCTTAGGAAATTATTATAATTCTCCCTATCTTCAGGATAGATGTATTCGAAGTCGACATCAAGACCCGTATAACCTGTTCCTAGGATTTCCACCACATTATTAAGAAGATTATCCTGCACCTGTTCATTTGTCAGGATCGTATGAGCTAAATCGCTATCGAAGCTGCCGCCCTCCTTAATATTTGTTATCACCATTAAAGGAGATGTATTCTCATTCTGGGCACTCTCAATCAGCGGCGTATCTGGAATTGGTGCTAGACTGCCATCGGGGCGCACCTCATAGCTGAATATGCTAAGGTATGTTAGATTGGGCAGTGTTTGCCGCAAGGTATCCATATTAATGTTCGGGTATGCGTATCCGTTGACCTCTATCGAGCCTAATATCTTTCTATTAGTTGGTACAATTATTTGCTGACCGACATATATCATAGATGGATTGCTTATGTTCGGATTTTCGTCTAGGATCGCAAGCACGGTAGTATTATATCGCCCAGCGATAGAATATAGCGATTCACCACGTGACACTGTGTGCATGATTTCATCTGTAATCACCACAATAGTTTGACCAATTACGAGGCTCTTACTTGCATCGAGCTGATTATCGTCGATTATCTTCTGCATTGGGACACCGTATTTTCTACCAATTGAATATATAGTATCCCCACGCATTACTGTATGTATTATCAAAATTACCACGCCTTTCTGCGTTATAGAATATGATGGATTGCTCTCAATTCAATATATGTATAATATCTGCAACAAGTTACCATTTAAATGCACTCCACATCTGTTATTTGTGCATTTGATAGAATGATCCATGGTGATATTAACAAAATCTTATTGACAATGACGATAATTTAGGTTAGAATTAATAAGCATTATATGTGAATACATATTTACATCAAAAGGTAAACGATTACAGAGGGAGAGTTAAAAATGAAGAAATTAAATAGTATTATAATTTTAGCATTGACACTAGCAATATCATTTTCCTCGTTATCCGCCTGTGCAATGGGCGGTAAGACTGGTAAGATGAGGGCTATCACATCGCAGGAGATAGTGAGCGATATGGGAATTGGGTGGAATTTAGGCGATACTCTCGATGTGTGTCAAGCGGATCGTAATGGCGATGGCATTATTGATGAACACGTTGGAGAGGGGGAGAAAGTCGACGAAACCCTATGGGGGAATCCTAAGGCAACGCAGGAGCTATTCGACAGCCTTAAGGCTGATGGGATTAAATCGGTGCGCATTCCAGTTACATGGAGGGATCATCTCGATGATAAAAATAGGATAGATAAAGAGTGGATGGATCGTGTGCAAGAAGTAGTAGACTATGCATATAATATCGGCATGTACGTTATAATAAATGTTCACCATGATGGCGGCGACGATGCGCAGTTCGGCGCATGGGTGCGTGATGCTGCGGTGGATTATGATACTTTCTATGATAGATATTCTTCTATTTGGAAGCAAATTGCTAAGCGATTCAAGAATTATTCTGATTATCTAATATTTGAATCGTTGAATGAGGTGGGATTCGATAATTTATCGAATGCCGATGCGAAGGATCTGCTTAACAAAATTAATCAAGATTTTGTAGATATAATACGTGCAAGCGGCGGCAACAATAAGGTGAGGCACTTGCTAATCGCCGGATATTGGACAGATATAGCAGAAACGACCACACCGGAATTTGAAATGCCCGAAGATGGAAAAAATGATGATAAACTCATTCTTTCCGTTCATTATTATACACCGTGGGAATTCTGCACTACAAATATTCAAAACACATGGGGTACTGCTAGTGAAGTTAAGCAAATGGAAAACCTCATTGGCAGAATGAACACGACTTTTGTTGAAAAAGGTGTGCCCGTCATTGTGGGCGAATATGCCGCTAGCGGTAATGACATGGCAAGTTGCATTTTCTTCATTGAAAAGTTAGTTAAGCTATGCGACGATTACGGTATGGCGACATTCTATTGGGATAATGGCGGACAGGTGGATAGGAATACTTATGAATGGCGCACTCCAGCATTCTTAGATGCAATGAAGCGTGCAACAAGTGGCGAAGATTATACGGTAGAAAAACCGGAATTATAGAAAAATTAATATAAATATTATAGGAGGAGTAGCTTGAAAATACTGAAGAAAACAATAACATTTGTGCTTGTATTAACGTTGTCGTTAACAGTACTGACTGCGTGCACGAAGAAAGATA
>JAAZLM010000187.1 GCA_012799315.1 Clostridiales bacterium
CCGCACGGTGGTATGGGTATTGGACTTGATAGACTCGTTATGTTGATGCTCGGATGCAATTCCGTCCGTGATGTAACCGCATTCCCAAAAGTGCAGAATGTCAGCGAATTGATGACTGATTGCCCGTCAGAAGTTGATATTGAAAATCTTGATGAGTTAGGCATTAAAATAGTGCAAAAATAGTTGCTTTTTAACATGAATGGTGTTAAAATATATATGGTCAACTCTAAGGTTGTTATCTAATTTGAAAGGCGGTGTAATTATGGCATACGTGATTACCGATGATTGCATAAATTGCGGAGCTTGTGAGCCAGAATGCCCAGTAAGCTGTATAACTGCTGGAGATGAGAAATATGTAATTGATGCAGAGGTTTGCATTGACTGCGGCGCTTGCGCTGATGTTTGTCCAACCGATGCACCAGTACCACAGGACTAACAGAACTAATAAATAAAAACCACCCATATGGGTGGTTTTTATTTATCTTCAAGCTCTTTTAATGCTTTGATTTCCTCTTTATCTAATTTAATGCGTCCATCACGGATTACTTTTACATCTTTTCTCGATACGGTGATCGGCGCCGATTCCTTCGCTTTAACAAGTCTAACCGATAATTTACCCGTTAGCAAATTCACTTCCTCAACATTGCCCCTCCCCTCGGGAGTGTCTACATATGCGCCAACTTTCGGCGTGATTTTCAGCAATTCTTCATAGCTTTCCTGCTCATATTTCAGGCAACACATCAACCTACCGCAAGTGCCGGAAATTTTCGTCGGATTCAGGGATAGGCTCTGCTCCTTTGCCATTTTTATCGACACGGGCTGGAACTCACCCAAAAAGGTCGCACAGCAGAATGCCCGACCGCATATACCGATCCCGCCTAGCATCTTAGCCTCATCACGGACACCGATTTGACGCAGCTCAATCCTTGTGCGGAATACCGATGCAAGATCCTTGACCAGTTCACGGAAGTCGACTCTGCTCTCCGCCGTAAAATAGAATAGAATTTTACTATTGTCGAATGTATATTCAACGTCGATTAGCTTCATTTCAAGCTTATGCTTTGCGATCTTTTCTTCACAAATATCCATCGCCTGAACTTCTTTCTTGCGATTCTTCTCAACTATATCTAGATCGTTCTGTGTAGCCTTCCTAATAACGGGCTTGAGTGGTGAAACAACTTTATCATCTTCAATGGAGCGATTCTCCATTACTACTTCACCGCATTCGACACCACGTGCCGTCTCAACAATTGCAAAATCATCAAGCTCGAAATTGATGCCTTTAGGATCAAAGTAATATACCTTGCCCACGCTTTTAAAGCGAACTCCAATAACTTCTATCATGTAATCTCCTTTAAAATAACTCTCTTCATTCTCTATTATAATGCGGCGAAAATGTCCGCAGTCGTCTTTGCACTAATGAGCGGTAATGACATATTCCTATCAATTAGTGCTGATGAATTCTTGAATATATCTATCATAGCAATGAGAACATCGATAGTGAACTTCCCACCGATCTGCTCCGATAAAGTGCGGTCAATCCCCATCACTTGGGAGTTTGCGCCACTCTGGTAGAGGATAGCATCACGCATAATTAGCGTTAGCATTTGAAATGTGGAGAATGCCGCCGCTCTATCGCTCAGCGCATCGAAAAGCGCCTTTTGCAATGCGTATTCATTCCTTGAAATAATGGCTTTACAAACATTCTTAACATTTGCCACCGCCTTCATTATATCTTCATTCCGTGCAGCGTCGATACATTTGCCGATATTGCCACCGAATGCATTGATAACTTCATCAATCAATCCCTCATCGGTAATGCCCGCATCGATTAGGGCAGTGCGGCATTGTTCCCGTGTTGCCGGCTGTGCTGGTATCGCCGTCACTCTCGATAGAATCGTCGGTAGAAAAATATCCTTGCCGCTCGCCGTGAAAATGAATTTCGCATGGGGGGGCGGTTCCTCGATAATCTTGAGTAGGATATTCTGCCCCTTAATGCTAATATTGTCACTATCGGCGAATATATATATCTTGAATTGCCCGTCGTTCGGCTTTACATAAGCATCTAACGACAATTCCTTGAGCATCCTATCCTCGAATCCGCCACGCTTACCATAGTGCTGAGCTAGGATTACATCGGGATGGGAATTGCTGAGTATCTTGATACATGGATTGCATTTACCGCATGGCTTGTTCTGCCTGTCCTCGCATAGAATCAGCATTGATAGGAATTTTGCCAATGTCTTTTTACCAAGTCCGGACTCACCATAGAATAGGAACGAATGCGATAGTCGACCACTCCCCGACATATTTAAAAGTGTGTCTATCGCATTTTGATTAGAATATATCTTCAGCCCGTTCATAATAACACCATGACTATTCTTATCCCCGTCATTATACCTTTTCAAATCTCTCTATATCCGTTACAAAAATCGTCGCACCACCGACAGAAACCTCAACAGGGAATGAGGTATAGCTACCAATACCATAAGTTGAGGCCGTGGGAACAAATTGCTTTCTCTTGCGACTATGTTTTTTGATGATTTTAATTAATTCGTCTATTTTATTGTCCTCTGTACAAATTAAAAAAGTTGTGTTGCCCGCCATTAGGAATCCTCCCGTTGAGGCAAGCTTCGTTGCGAAAAATCCGCCTCTTGTCAATGCTGACGAAACAGAATTACTATCATCATTATTAACAATTGCATAAACAAGCTTCATAATGTACAACCTCCTATTTATTTTATAGCATATACCTTTATAATTAATACGATCATCGTCATAGAATGCTTTAATTACTGGTATACCTATAATTATTTTACCACATATAGCTCCAATATGCCATACCTTTTCAAAACTTTTATACACTTATCTGTAATTATCTCGCCCGGTACGACAATCGGCACTCCCGGCGGGCAGCTTATCTTTACCTCGGCGCAAACTCTTCCCACCGCATTATCTACCGCCACTTTCTCCCGCTGGGCAAATAATGCCCGCCTAGCACTCATCTTTCTCTCGGGGTAAATATCAACGGAGAAGTCGGCGAACGGGATCGGCGCCCTTGCCTTAATGGCAATGAGCGCTTCCCAGACCGCAGCTATATCTTGATCGCTGCTAACGGGGGAGAATAGCAGCACTGCATAATTATCATCTGCATATTCACATTCTATGCCCCTTTGCCGCAACTCGTGAGCTAATTCCACTCCCGTATAGCCACGCTCCACCGCCGATAATGAGATCCGCATTTGATCGCCCTTGAGCACGATATATCCCAGTCGATGTAGCTTGTTTTTTATATCGATGACTTGTTCCGTTACCCGCTCGACATCATCGCTTACTTCATTGTAGAGATAGGCATTACATAAATCAAGTGATGCCATTATCAGATATGACGGACTCGTTGATGCAAATAGCGCCATATTCTCTTTGATCTGCTCTGCATACTCTTTGCCGAATTTATTATCGGCAACATGGATATACCCCCCTCCCGTCAAGACGGGCAATGTCTTATGCGCACTATCGCAACACATTGTCGCCCCGATAGAAATCGGGTGTAAATCCGGCTTGCTAAATCTTAGGTGACTGCCATGCGCATTGTCGACGATTAGCGGTATATCCTCTCCATCGCATATTGCACTAATCCCCCTAATATCGCTCATCGCACCAAGATAATCGGGGCTTGTTATATATACCGCTTTAGCGTCGGGATTTGCTCTGAGTGCATTCCTCACTGCGGATTTAGTAATGCAGCCACCAATCGCACTACCTTCCTCATAATCGGGGTATATCCATATCGGCTCAATATCTAATAATGCAATCGCATTAATGAATGAGCGGTGCGAATTCCGTGCTGCGATAATTTTCCTGCCACATCTTCGCACTATTACCGATAGCATCGCATATATCGACAATGTGCTACCGCCTGCGGAGTAGAATGTCCTGTATGAGCCAAATATTGATGAGGCTATCTCCTCACTTTCGCCGATGATGCCACTCGCATCGAATAGGCTGTCCGCCCCGTCGATCTCCGTTAGATCAAGTCCCGCCATATCGCCGAACCCCTCAATTCGCCCCTTATGACCAGGTGTGTGGAGTCTGATTCTACCGCTGTCATTATATTCATTAAGAAAATCAAATATCGGTGTCTTTACACTAGCCATTAACCCTAACCCTCCATAATATATTTCAGTTGTTTTTCTATCTTCGATTTTGCCACCTTGATTAGCCGACTTACAGTCGATTTATGCACACCGCATTTCTGCCCGATCTGCTGCATTGTTAGATTCTGATAATAGTATAGCATAAGAAATTCCCTTTGTCTTGGCGTTAGTTCATCTTCTATCACCTTTTTCAATGCGTGTTTGAGGATGCGCATTTTATATTCGTTACTATCACCATCTTCCGCCGATGCTAGGAAATTTAGATAGCCCGAATCGCTATATAGGAAATCCGACGCAACTCGCTTATTCAAGTATATCTTCCCCCGTTATAATTGAATGATAACATTCTAGATGACTTGCCGTCTTTAGCAATTCATATCTCTCCTCACGCAACATCCTTAATCTGCTTTCATAGTCATAATCAGCCTTTATCTTTCCCTCCTTCATCTGATACTGCACCTCCTGTTCACGGAGTCTGAGGAGTGATGCCGACTTCCTGTATTCTGCCGCTAGTTCCTTTAAATTCATTGAATCCCCCCTGAATTGTCTACATTCCTACTGCTAACCTCTAACTGGATAACACATACATTGCAATTTTCTTGCACGGTATGTGTCTATAATTCTACTTTATCACACTATTTGTGTTGTGTCAAGGAAAATCGAACAAATGTTTTTAAAAGGGCTTGAATTCTCACACGGATTGTGTTAATATAGTGATGGAATTTATATCTTAGGGGTGTGTATTATGATAGGTAAGAGATTGCGTAATTTGCGTAAAAAGAGCGGACTCACTCAGGCGGAGCTTGGTAGTGAGTTAGGACTATCCGCCAGTGCCGTCGGTATGTATGAGCAGAATCGTCGTGAGCCGGATAATAGGACATTGATAAAATATGCTGAATTCTTTGACGTTACGGTCGATTTCCTCGTTGGTGCGGATAGTGGCGAACAGAGGGAAGTTGTCGATGAGATTCGCCGATTAATTCAGTCGCATGATGGATTGATGTTCAATGGTGAGGCACTATCGTCCGACGATTTAGAGCAGATCCTACATTCGATAGAAGTGGGGACTGCCGTGGCAATGGCGAAAAAGAAGAAAGACAAAAGTGAGTAGGGGATTGAATTGGAGATGGTGTAAATTTGAATAGAATTGCGCGGCTTGTTAATGATATAAAGGAGGAGCATGGAACGAATTGCCCATTCGAACTATGCGATGCCATGGATATTACAGTGCTCGATGTCGATTTCCCCGATTCGGTTAACGGGATTTTCCTAAATAATGATGGTAGGAGCACTATTTATCTTAACAACAGGCTAGCTAAACATGAGCGCACAGTAATTTGCGCACACGAGCTTGGCCATGTGATTTTACACGAGAATTTCAACTGCCATTTTATTAGGTCGCATACTTTCTTATCGATACCACGATTGGAAAAAGAGGCTGATTATTTCTGCGCTTATTTACTCCTTGACGATGCTAAAGTGCTATTCGATGAATATGGTCTTACAACAATGGAGCAAATCGCTTGTTTCTATGGTGTTGAACGGCGATTAGTCGAATTAAGATACGGCATGAATAATTAGCATTGTTGCGGCTTGAGTTAAAAAGTGGTATAATATTTATTAATATATCCAGGTGAGGAGGCATATAATGAAAAGAATAGTATTCATCTCATTTTTACTTATAATTTCGGTCGGGTTGTTGATACTTAGCTTTGTTTTAGGTGGGGAAGATGATGGTCTAAAGGGAACATCGGTGGCCCTGACAACTACCACGACGACAACGGATGGATCTATTACTACAACGACCGAGGGGGTAGATTCAATGCCAGCGAGTGAAATTGATAATCTATGGGCATTCTATCTAGTCAATCAAATGAATCCTCTACCACCGGATTTTGAAATTGAAACTGCCATAATCCATGATGATCGTGAGGTAGATAAGCGCATTGCGCCGTATTTGGTAGAGATGCTTGCCAGTGCAAAGGCTGATGGAATTTATCTAAAGGTGCAATCTGCATATCGTAGTGTAGAATATCAGCAGATGTTGCATGAAATAAGTATTGAAAATTTTATGAAAGATGCGGGCATGACGGAGGAGGAGGCTATCGCCGCCACCGAAAGGGAGCTTGCCCTACCGGGGACTAGCGAACATAATGCCGGTCTTGCAGTCGACCTAAACAGTCGTGATTCATGGGAATTGACCGAGAGCTTTGAAGAAACTGATGAATTCGCATGGTTGCAAGAGAATTGCTTTAAGTTCGGATTCATTCTTCGTTATCCCAAGGACAAAGTTGATGTTACGGGCATTATTTATGAGCCATGGCATTATCGCTTTATTGGAGTGCACCACGCAACTCAGCTAATGGAATCGGGATTATGTCTAGAAGAATATATTGAAAAGATACCACCAACAGAATAACGGCAATAAAATCCCCCCTCTAAATTCCTTTAGAGGGGGGATTTTTCTGCTAATTTTAGTTATTTGCTGCCCTTATCGGCTTGACGTGGCAGGAATTTTATTCTATCCTTACTCACTAGAATTAAGAATACGACAACGGCAATGCCCATTAGTGTAATGATGCTGCCAGCGATAAAGCCCGACGGTATGAAACTGAGCTTAATGCTATGTTGCCCCGATGTGATCGGTATAGCAAGTAGTGAATCCGCCACCATTACCGGCTTGACCTTTTTACCGTCGACCTTTGCGCTCCAGCCCTTTTCATACGGTATTGATGTGAAAAAATATCCATCGTAGGGTGCATTTACGGATGCCCTTAATTTTGCGGCATTCTTCATATTGACCACTGATTCAGTTTGGCGAATCTGATTAACCGCCTTTGCAAAAACGTCTTCATCGAAGCTGTAGAAATACGGCTCTATCATGAACAACTCATCTTCTACTAAAGTGATAATCAGCGATTGCTCCTGTGATTGCTCGCCCTTTCCAATTGGTAGGATAACGTGTTCATCGTCCTTGAAATAACTGCCGACGGGATTCGCCGCACGGTTGAACCAGATTGTAGCATCACGATGATATTTCGTCGATACATACATATATATTTGATTATCGTCGATCGCATCGAATAAATATTCTATATGCGCATTATTACCCTCAATTATCGGAGTATAGCGCATCTGATCGACTGCGTCTTTCTCCTCGACATTCTCAAGAATTCGCTCCTTAATCTCGATTCTCTTGAAATATTCGACTCCGTCAGTACCTAGAATACTATTAATAAAATTATTCTGAATTGCGAATGGATCATCGCCGCTAATATCAATATCTTCCACCTTACTATCAGCGAAGAAACCGATCGGCAACGCATATGGATTTTCATATACATGGATGACATTCCCGTCATAATATATCTCATCATATATATCGGTGTAAATCTCGGATATATCTTGATTTTTATTGTCCATTATATATTTAATGCCTAGTAGGGAATCGCCTACAATTGTGCCACCATTATATTTACTGGCGAATCCTCGTGATGTGTAGCCAAACTTCTTAATCAATTCCATTGTTCTTTCATTCATCATTGAGCTAGAGTGGGAGACCCCGTACATCTTGAGCGCCATCGGATCGTTAACCGTCCTGTGGAATGTTTTTTCCATCCTGTAAAAGCTATTATCAATCTTATACACTTCTTCCACTACTGGCCGAACTTCCTTAATCCAGTCGGTATATCCAATACGCCCCGTTTCGGTATTGTTGCGTGGGCTATATAGAACTTCATCATCAATTGCCTCAAATGTATGCCCCGAATTTATCAGCAATTCGGCAGTGATAACAAGTGTAATTGCTATTAAAATGCCCTTTTCGCCCTTCTTTCTAATATACGATACCATCATGAAGAGGTAGATTATCAGTGCTACTATTGTCAGCCAGATCGCTTCAATCGTCTTTGCGTGTTCGTATCCGACTTTATCAATTACTATTACTGCTAATAGCAGTGCTGCAAATACCTTATATAGATTCTTCTCCTTTTCATGTTCCAGTTGCCTAAATGCCTTGTACGCAAGCATCAGCATTATGAATGAGAATATGAATGAATAGCGGTAGTTGAGCCAATTCGGCCATTGCATACCATGCATCGCAAGATCGAAAATGCTCACATACATACATAGGAATGCACCGCCGAGCAGAATTGCACCGCCGACTTTTTCCCGTCGGGAGATTCTCTCACTGAGGAAGAATAGCGGTATCAACATCAATGTCAGCACTCCGCAATAGACGAATGGCATACCGTGAACATTGACAGAATCATATGTTTGTGGCATCAGTTTTACAAAGAAATCAAAGAATGTGAATTTTGCTGTTATGTCGTATGTCGCCGGCGGGGAGAAGTCCATTTTCCCAAGTGATAATGCCTTATACACCGGTAAAATCATAAATGATGATAGCATTACTGCAATCGCTCCACCAATGGCATATCTGCCGATCTTCTTGCCGAAGGTTTTTATACCGCTGAATTTCCCCTCCTGATGGCATGAATATAGGAAGTAGAAAAATGTGAATATACCGACCATATAGCCGATGTAGAAATTCGCTATGAACATTAGCCCTAGTGGGATGGCAAAGGGGAGGATTCGATTCTCCCGAACTAGCATTTCTATACCTAGAACGATGAAAGGTAGGAAAATTAGCCCGTCGATCCACATTGGATTCATAATCTCAACAACGCTATATGCCATTAATGCATATAGGGTGGAGAACATTACTATCCCCAAATCATTGCCACCGTGGGACTTCTTCAAATAATATGCAAATGCGAATCCGCATGAGCCGACTTTAGCAATTTGCATTAGGAGCAGCCCCTCCGTGATGAATGCACGTGGCACAAGCAATGTTATTATACTGAATGGACTGGCTAGATAATACCCGATAATTCCGATGAATTCGCCCGATAGATTCCTACTCCATGAATAGAATAGGCTGCCATCGGAAAAAATGGCATTCTTCAGCTGCTCATAATAATATAGGTATTGCCCGTTCAAGTCCAGTACAAGCACGGAGCCATCTCCGAATGGCCATACTCTAAAAAAGGCATAAGCAACTGTTAATATAAGTGCCGGTAATATGAACGAAAGCAATAGGAATCTATTCTCTTTAATTTCCCCCATCTTTTCCCTCTCCTTTTTCATTCTTTATAAATTCGCTATCTATCTTATTTGAAATTATATACCGTGGGCGGAACTTTATCTCCTCATATATTTTCGATAAATAATGCCCGATAATGCCAAGGCTGAACATTATGATACTGCCGATTATAAGGAGGAGTAGAATAACAGTTGAGAATCCCTCCTGCGATGCACCGGTGATTTTATTATATAATGTATTGACTACCATCACTAATGCGAATGCGAAAAATGTCCCACCGCAAACCGTTACAATCTGCATTGGCAAATTGGAGAACGATGTTATAGAATTAATTGCAAATACGAATAGTTTAGAGAATGACCATTTCGATGTTCCCACTTCCCTCGGCGGTACGTCAAAATATACTGTGTGCGTCCTATATCCTACCCAGCTTGAAAGTGCCCTAAAAAAAGTCAACCTCTCGGGCATATCATTGAGGACATCTACTACCGCTCTATCCATTAATTTATAGTCCGATGCGCCATGTAGATCAATCCCCGATGTCGACTTGAGCAATTTGTAAAAGCTACCTGCGAACATTTTATATATTAAACTTTCCCTCCCACGGGATGCCTTTCTCGCCTCTATTACATCGAAGTCATTATTCTCCCATAGGTGATACATATCGACAGCCACTTCTGGAGGATGTTGCAAGTCGCAGTCCATGACGACACAGGCATCGCCCTTTGCCGCTTTTAATCCTGCAAAAATTGCTCCCTCTTTCCCAAAATTTCGGCTGAAGTGCAGTGCCGTGATGAAAGCCTTCTCCTTTGCGCTCCTCTCTAGAATTCTCCATGTGTCATCGCTAGATCCGTCATCGACAAAAACGATTTCAAATCGTATTTCATTATCGTTCATTAGCTTTTCTATAGCATTGATTGTGTTCTCGATATTCCCACTTTCGTTATAAGCAGGGATAACAAGGGATAGCAGCGGCATAATTTCCTCCTTATATTTCGTGACGCAAACGCAGTTCTATCTAAGAGATGGATTAGCTAAGCAAGGTTAACTTGTCCATATTGTTACTACAACTGGTTAAAATTATAGCAACTTTCACCATTAGTGTCAATAGCAATAGAATTTTATATCTATGTTGCATCATTATATGCAACCTTGCCCCGTTGCACTCATATATTTATAGCAGGGGATTTTTTACTCGCTTTAGAAAGGATTGTGTTCAATGGATATTATTTTAATCGACTATATTAAGCCGGAATTGTTAATTCTCATTCCTACATTATGGCTACTCGGGGAGATTGTCAAGAAAACACAGATTAAAAAGGCTCTCATTCCCTTAATCGTCGGCATATCGGGAATATGCCTTGCTGGGTTATATGTCTTTTCAACTATGCCGAGTTTTAGCTTACAATGCGTATTGGGTGCTATCTTTGCAAGTCTTACCCAGGGTCTATTATGCGCTGGTGGTAGCGTTTATGTGCATGAAATTATCAAAAACATCGGCAGAAGCAAATAATTTGTAGAAAAGACTTGACAAAACTGTTCCCATATATTATTATAAAACTTAATAATATTAAACCTGCGATTAAGAGTAGTAATTCAAGGTATGCATTTAAAGAGAGTCGCTTTTTGGTGGGATGCGGCAATGTTACTTGAATGAATGGACTTAAGAGGGCGATGTGAAAGGCGCTGCCGATTAGCATAGACGGGGATCTCAGCCCGTTACCAACTGAGCGCATATCATCGGTATGCGACTGAGCTGGGCGATTTCTTTCGCCAATGTGGGTGGTACCGCAGGATGTTATACTCCTGTCCCTATTAATTTAGGGGCAGGAGTTTTTGTTTGTAAATTTATCAGCCAATTTTGAAAGGAGAATTTTCCATGAGTAAGATACCATATCGTTTTTATTTAAATGAGGATCAGATACCTAAGCAATGGTATAACGTCCGTGCCGATATGCCTGAGCAGCCCGATCCATTGCTCAATCCCGAAACGGGGAAGCCATTATCAACGCAGGATCTATACCCGATTTTCTGTGAGGAACTAGCTAAGCAAGAGATGGACGAAACTACCCGGTATTTCGATATTCCCGATGAGATACAGGAGTTTTACAGGATATTCCGCCCATCGCCATTAATTCGTGCATATAATCTTGAAAAGGAACTTGGCACACCGGCGAAAATTTATTATAAATTTGAGGGGAACAACACCTCTGGATCGCATAAACTTAATTCCGCAGTGGCTCAAGCCTATTATGCTAAAAAGCAGGGGCTAACTTCACTTACGACGGAGACGGGCGCAGGCCAATGGGGGACTGCTCTTGCAATGGCATGTAGCTATTATAAATTGCCCTTAACCGTCTATATGGTTAAGGTATCGTACGAACAAAAGCCGTACCGCAAAGGTGTTATGGAAACTCTCGGCACGAATATAATCCCTAGCCCCTCTAATACGACTAATGTCGGCAGGGCAATTCTAGAGAGCAATCCCGACACGACGGGCAGCCTCGGATGTGCAATTTCCGAAGCGGTTGAGGCAGCAGTAACCACTGACGGATGCCGCTATGTTCTAGGATCCGTACTTAATCAAGTTTTATTACACCAATCCATTATAGGGCTCGAAACCAAAAAGGCAATGGAGATACTTGGCGAATATCCCGATATAATTATCGGGTGCGCCGGCGGTGGGTCGAATCTTGGCGGATTGATTTCGCCATTCATGCAGGATAAGCTAACCGGCAAGGCAAATCCCTACTTCATCGCTGTTGAGCCGGCATCATGCCCATCACTAACAAGAGGGAAGTATGCTTATGACTTCTGCGATACGGGTAAGGTAACCCCCCTTGCTAAGATGTATACACTCGGCGGTGATTTCATTCCCTCGGCGAACCATGCTGGCGGATTGAGATACCATGGAATGTCGCCGATCCTATCTAAACTATATCATGATGGCCATCTTGATGAGGCTAGAGCAGTTGAGCAATCCTCAGTATTTGAGGCGGCGACAATCTTCTCTAGATGTGAAACAATCCTACCAGCGCCCGAATCGGCTCATGCTATTCGTGCTGCAATCGATGAGGCGCTAAAATGTAAGGAAAGTGGCGAAGAAAAGACAATCCTATTCGGACTGACGGGAACCGGCTATTTCGATATGAGCGCATATATGAATTTTACTAGCGGTAATATGAGCGACTATGTCCCGACGGATGAAGAATTGCAAGTTGGATTCAACGGATTGCCGACGGTGGGCAATTCCTAGGAGAACTATAATAAGAAAGCAGAGATTAGAAGAATTCTTCTAATCTCTGCATCTTTTTTCTATATTGCGTGATCTTTAAAATAGCGTCATACATAGGGGCTTAAATTAAAAAATAAGTAGGGGATTAATCCCTACTTATTTTTTTCGTCGGCGTTCTACATTATTGTAGTTCGCCTTTGTTGTGATTTGGTGACCCGTACGAGATTCGAACTCGTGATACCGCCGTGAAAGGGCGATGTCTTAACCACTTGACCAACGGGCCTAAAGAATGGTAGCGGCAGTCGGACTCGAACCAACGACACTC
>JAAZLM010000188.1 GCA_012799315.1 Clostridiales bacterium
CCCCTCCCGACGGCGATATTATCATGCCAAACTGGTTTTGATAGCTTTTATTTTAGCGACATGACGCAAAGCATCACGCCGTATATTAATAATTGGAGTGAACACGGCATAACATTCGACACCATTTATACGGGATTCCTTGGTTCGGCGCAGCAAATATATTTGATGAAGAATTTAATTGAGCAATTCGGCGAAGATTCGCTAATATTTATTGACCCCGTCATGGGCGATGAGGGTGAGATGTATTCTACCTACACGCAGGAAATGCTAGACGGAATGAAGAAATTAATCAAACGAGCGAACATAATAACTCCCAACGTGACGGAGGCTTGCATGTTGCTTGACCGTGAATACACGGGCAATTCTATTTCCATTGATGCTGCACTTGAAATGGCAAGAGCGCTATGCGATATAGGTGCACGGATAACCGTCATTACCGGCATCAATAATGGGGAAATCACGACAGTAGCATATGATAAGAGCACTAGAGAAAGTGTAAGTTATAGTAATCGGCGAACTAAAACGCAGTATTCGGGTACGGGGGATATTTTCGCCTCAGTTCTATGCGGCAGCCTAACTAAGGGCAATCCGCTCAAGTCATCAATAGAACTTGCCAGTGAATTTGTAAGAGAAACCACCGAATTCACTATGTGTATGGGCACGCCTTTACTAGACGGAATTGCTTTTGAGCCTTTTTTAGCGAAATTAGGAGGTAAGGTATTATGAATAGACGTTTTATTAGGAATATGGTATTCTCAGCTATATTTGCAGCTTTAATAGCTGTATTTATCGCATTCCTACCTAAAATCCCTACAATTAATGGCTATATACATTTTGGCGATAGCATTATTTATATTGCCGCCTGCTTATTGCCAAGACCTTTTGCCATTGCTGCCGCCGCAATTGGGGGAGGACTTGCCGATTCGTTCGGCTATGCAATTTACATCATACCGACGGCAATTATTAAGCCGCTTAACGCATTGTGCTTTTCTAATAAAGGTGATAGAATACTTACAATGAGGAATGCTATCGCCCTATTCCCGAGTACAATTGTAACAATAGTTGGATATGCTATTACTGAGGCAATCCTATTTGGCAGTGTTGGTGCAGCGATAGCAACCCTTGGCGGGAATTTAGTGCAAGCATTGGGCAGTATGTCGATATTCATAATTTTTGTATCTTTCCTTGATAAAAGTGGATTTAAAAAGCGTTTTTTCATGGATTAGTATAAGATTTTTGTTTTTTAACAGTTATATCTTGACGATAATGCGATAATGTATTAAAATAGATACGGGTATACAGTGGGATATCGTCGAAATTCATTGATATCTTAGTAAATACAAGGAGTGATTCTTTTTGAATACTTTAGTATCTGCATCTGTTTTAGCTGCGGATTTCTCCCGCCTTGGTGAGGAAGTTAAAAGAGCTGAGCAGGCAGGTGTCGATATGATCCATCTCGATGTCATGGACGGGAATTTTGTTAGTAATCTTAGCTTCGGTGCGCCTGTAATAAGTTCGATTCGCTCAATTACCGACTTGGAATTCGATACGCATTTAATGGTGAGAACACCCCACACGCTGATCGAGCCAATTGCGCAGGCAGGTGCCGATATCATTACAATACATATTGAAAGTGAAAGTAATATCAAAGATACACTCCAAATGATAAAGGATCTAGGTAAAGGGGCAGGACTATCAATTAAGCCGAATACCCCGATAGAAGATGTATATCCCTATTTAGATATGTTGCGGTTAGTTTTAGTTATGACGGTGGAGCCGGGATATGGCGGACAGGCATTCATTACTGAAACTGTTGATAAAATCGCAAGCTTGAACAAATATATAAAAAAGAACAACCTCGACACACAGATCGAGGTTGATGGTGGTATAAATGCCGATACCGCAAAGATATGCAGGGATTCCGGTGCAGAGATTCTAGTCGCCGGCACATATCTATTTGCGGCGGATGATTTTGCTAGGAATGTGAACGCATTAAGGGGAGAGTAATTGAAAAACACTATGTTAGTGTTTTTACAATTAACTCTAACGCATTATTGTCGGCAAGACATTTGAAGTGTTCCCTTGTTTTAGCGCATTGAATATCACCCATGCCAATTATTTTTGCATATTCATTGACTGTCGGCAGGATTTTATCTTCGAGTTTGTTGAACACATATAGGAGTAACCGATATCTACCATTCGATGCAAATAATTCGGCATTATAAATTATGTGATTATGCATTTTATGCAGATGCCTTGATAATGCGGTGAGTTCATCAAGGCTATCGCATTCACATATCATACTTGTGTAGGGCGATTTTGCAATATGGTGTACGGATTCTATATCCGTGTCGTCAATTGGTGAAATATATAACATACAACCTCCATCATTACAAGGGAATGCTTCTATATAGAGTTTTTGTGTGCATAGATCAATGTTCTTTTGTATACGCACTAATTGTAGCAGCTCTATCAGAAGACGCTTTGTATCCGGATCCTTACAGCTGAGTCGATCAAAGCAAATATCATAATCAGTCATATCATACTGATTTAAGACGATTTTAACGGTATTTGAACCGATTACTTCAATTAGCATTGGCATCATCTCCATTAGATTATATAGACAATTGATACTTATTATTCTTATATGAGTATTGCTAATTAGCAATACTAATTTTACGTAAAGGGAAGGAATGTGGCTAAATGTCCGATCAAACACAATCGACAAAAAGCATTAATGCGATTCATAGTGACATGATTATAGCCCTTTTAGCTCTCCTGCTAATGGCAAATTACTATTATGGTGTGAGAACTCTTGTTATGGCGGCAATTGCAGTATCCACCTGCGTTTTAACCGATATAGTCTGCGTCATGATGAGGAAAAAGAGATATAAGGTAAACGATCTTTCAGCAGTTTTTACTGGATTAGTTTTAGCATTGCTAATGCCGGCGACCGTGTCGTTCAATGTTCTGATTTTCAGCAGTGCATTTTCCATTATCGTCGGGAAGCAAGTTTTCGGTGGGAAGGATAATATTATCTTTAATCCCGCCGCAGTAGGATATGCCTTTGCAATGCTATGCTGGAGTAGTGAGATACTATTATTCCCTAAACCTTTTACCACAATACCAATTTGGGGCGAAATGAGTGAAAGTCTAAATCGCTCGCTTGGATATTCGCTCAATATGAATTCCATCCCCGCAATAGCGAATATAGATATCTGGCTCGGTAGATTTGTCGGGCCGATTGGTGCTACTCATGTAATTGTATTAATAGTATGTGCCATTACCCTAATGTTCAGACGATCTATATCAACAATTACATTCCTATCCGGCATATCAACATCGGCACTGATTGCATATCTATTTCCTAGAGTCGGCGCATCGGCTTTTAAAGGAATATCACTAGAACTTGTTAGTGGTGTTCTGCTTTTTGGCATGATATTTATGGCAAGCGACCCATCGACAATGCCTAAGACGAAGTCGGGGCGACTATGGCAGGGGATTTTGATTGCTATAATAACATTCGCATATAGGCATTTTGGCAATATGGAACATGGATTTATATTCGCACTATTAGTAGCAAATCCCTTGAGTGATGCGCTTGATAATAGCATGAGCGCATTTGCAAGAATTATTAAAGTTAGGTTTGCAGAGTTTGAGAAGCATCGCTCAGCAGTACTAGGCAGCGATAAATTTAGGGACTTTTGCGTTGTTGACGAATGCAATATCGATGAATACATAAGCGATGATGAGGATACAATAATTACTTCTGATGAAGATGAAGTGGAGGAAGAATATGCAAAAACTATTCAGTAAAATCGACACTTCGGAGGTAAAGGCCCTTTTTGACGGGCTGATTTATAAGAATACAATCCTTATTAGTGGTCTTGTTATTGCTCCTGTCGTTGTTGCGGCGAATAGTTATAGGAATGCTCTGCTACTGGTGATAGCATTTTCCGCAATTACATTCATCACGATAATGACGGCATCATTCATACCTAAAAATATCGTATATACAATACGGATAATAATATATGCGGTTATTGGTGCTATGGTATATCTCCCGACAATAATATTACTTGAACAGATCATGCCGGATGCACTGAGCGATGTTGGGATATATGTTCCTTTATTAGTTGCGAATTCGCTAATAGTAGTTAAGTCGGAAACAAGATTCCTAAAACGATCAAAAGGCTATATGATGCTAGATGTAATATCATATATAATGGGATTCAATGTTGTTATACTGATAGTTGGTATAGTTAGAGATTTATTTGCAAACTCTATGCTAATGGGGCATAATGTTAATGTATCGATACAGATCCCAGCGATGGCAGCCCCATTCGGCGGATTTATCTTACTTGGATTGTTCGCCGCACTTTATAGATACATATTAAACAAGCTAAAAGAATGAGAAGGTAGGATGGAATGGAAGTAATAGCGAAATTCATATCTATAGCTTTAGTAGCTGTTTTTGCTGAAAACTCGATATTTGCTAGGGGACTTGGCTCAAGCACGATGTTGAGTACCGCCAAAAATAAAAGGGAAATTGCCGGATTCGGAATTAGCATAACATTTATATCGACAGTGTCGAGTGCGCTATCATTTTTTGTAGATAAGCTATATAACGATAAAACACTCTCTTACATATATATGCCATTAATATATGTCCTGATTATCGGTTTTGTATATATATCAACACTTCTTTGCTTATGGAAGTGGATGCCGAATCTTTTCGTCAAGATAAAGAGGTATGTGCATATCAGTGCTTTTAATTGCGCTGTATTAGGTGCACTATTTATCAATTCGGAGAATGGGAGTAGCTTTTCGTCATATATCGGGCATGGATTCGGTACAGGGATAGGATTCATATTAGCTACATATCTTGTATCGATAGGATATAAAAAGCTCAATTCGGAGCAAATACCCGAATCTTTCAGAGGACTACCAATTATGCTAATCTACATTGGTATACTATCCCTAGCTTTCTACGGTATGCTAGGGTATCAGGTTGCCTTATAAAATAAGGCATATAATCGATAAGGAGGACACAATGGCTAGAAAAATCAAGCGAGGAAGAAATATTTACAGACGCAGAAAAAGTAAATTTAGAAGTATTATCACAACTTCTCTTTGGGTTATTTTAATCGGCGCTATCGGATTTGTCGGTTTCAGTGTAGCCGGTCCTTTCATAGATTATCTTCGCACAAAAGACGATAATACTAGTGATATATCTCAATGGACACCGCCACCATCGGAGCCATCAGCCGATTCATCGGCGGATGATAGTGAGGCACCCTCATCACCCGACGAAACGAGCGAACCCACCACCGCACAAGAGGGCAATATAGCAATTGAAGTGCCCGTTCAGGAGGTGCAAAGCGAGGAAAAGCTGACGGCATTCCTATCACGGGCAAAGACGGACGGATATAATGCTGTCGTGATCCAGCTAAAAGATGAAACGGGATTGTTCCTTTACGATACAAGCAATGAAATTGCTATTTCTGCAAATACAGTCGGCAGTGAGATGAAACTTGCCGATATAGTAGCAAAAATCAAAGGTGAAAATTTAGTGCCGATCGCACGTATCCATACCCTCAAGGATGCGCTGAATACGCAGTATTCACGTGATATTAACTACCAATTCAAAGATGGTGGCACAGTATGGCTAGATAATGCACCTGCAAAAGGTGGGAAGAGATGGATATCCCCATTCAATGAGGCATCAGTGGATTTCATATGCGATATATCGGATGAAATTACTAATGCAGGATTTGAGCAGATCATATACTCCTCTATGGTATTCCCATCGTTCCACAATGCGGATTATGGTTATATCGGTGACAAGATTAAGCCTGAAACTAGATGGACTGGATTAATCGAATTATATAATGAGGCGGAAAAAATAGTCAAAGCCAATAAGGCAACTTCTATATTAGAAGTATCGGCGAAGGCTGCAATCGAAGGAACCGAAGAAGTATATAAAGTGGATCAATTGCAGAATAGGACTATTACTGCTGTATATAATGCCGATGAAATCGGCAAGAAGCTCACTGTCGGCGATGACACAATCACTATACCCGATAAAACTGATGAAGCAGTGACTACTGTGTTCAAATCCTTGGCTGAAAGTGCCGATGGAATTGAGATCATCCCCTGTATAGAAAAAGCAGGTCTTAACGATACAGAATTGCTAGATGCAATAAAAGCAGTAAAAGATTTAGGATATAAATCATATATTATAAGATAGCAATAACTCCCATTCATATAGGGAGAATGCTGGCAAAATTAATACAGATAAAATAACAATCCCCCTTGGCGCATTGACGCCGAGGGGGATTGTATTATTGCGATTAAATCCGCATAGATATTAAAGAGTGATTTCTAGCTTGTTGTCGCCAGCATTTGCAGCAACAGCATCGCTGCCCGACACTTTA
>JAAZLM010000189.1 GCA_012799315.1 Clostridiales bacterium
GTTTAGATCGATATCCGGTGCTTTATCACCATCAAATCCTAGGAAAGTTTCAAATGGAATGTCGTGCCCATCTCTATTCATATTAGTACCGCAATTCGGGCAGTCCTTCTGCGGTAAGTCGTATCCCGATCCGACTGAGCCATCCGCAAAGAATTCGCTATGTTGACATTCTGGACAAACATAGTGCGGTGGAAGAGGATTAACCTCCGATATGCCTGACATTGTTGCAACAAATGATGAACCGACCGATCCTCTTGATCCAACAAGATAGCCACATTCCTCAGATTTTGCAACGAGCATTTGCGATACAATATATAGTGATGAGAACCCATGTTTAATAATTGAAGATAACTCTTTATCCAGTCTTTCGCTGACAACATCGGGCAGTTCCTCACCGTAAATTTTTCGGGCAGTATCCCAAGTGATTCTTTGTAAATCTTCGGTAGCACCCTCAATCTCGGGAGTGTATGTGCCCTTGGGGATTGCTCGTACATCTTCATCGACCATGTCGGCGATAAGATTGGTATTGGTCACTACTACTTCATATGCTTTTTTCTCGCCTAAATAAGCAAATTCCTCAAGCATTTCAGTAGTAGTCTTAAAGTATAGCGGTGGCTGATCGTCGGCATCTTTGTAATTCAGCCCCGCCATAAGAATCGCCCTAGATGTCGCATCCTTTTTATCTAGGAAATGCACATCGCAAGTTGCAACTACGGGGATTCCAAGCGTCTGACCTAGGCGCACAATCGTCTTGTTATTTTCACGGAGTGCATTTTCATTCTTGACCATGTTATTCCTGATCATGAACTCGTTATTTGCTATCGGTTGAATTTCAAGATAGTCGTAGAATTTCGCTATGTCGCATAACTCCGACCATTGCTTACCTTGTTTAATGGCAGTATATAATTCTCCCGCCTCACAAGCACTACCAATAATCAGTCCTTCACGATGTTTTATAAGCTCCGATTTCGGTATTCGTGGTCTTTTCTTAAAATATTTTATATGCGAATCGGAAATTAGCTTATAAAGATTCTTTAGTCCAACTTTATTCTTAACCAGAATGATCTGGTGATTCGTGAATAGGGATTTTACATCGGCATCACCTAGGGAGTAGTTAATATCCGATATATGTGAAATACCTTTATCCTCAATTAACCTGGCAAGTAAAATCACAAAAATTTGTGCTAGTACATTTGCATCATCGCTTGCCCTATGATGACGGAAATCTTCAAGTTTTAGATGTTTTGCAATAATATTTAGCTTATGACTCTTAAGCGACGTGAGCATACTCCTGGACATGACTAATGTATCGACCGCAGTGAAATCATATTTCATTTTATTGCGATCATAGGCTGCCTTCATAAACGAAGTATCAAAAGATGCATTATGCGCTACTAATACCTTGCAATCACCGCAGAATTCTGCAAATTCTTTCAATGCATCGATTTCCTCCGGTGCGTCTTTAACCATATTATCAGTTATCCCAGTTATCTGTGTAATCTTAGGTGGTATTGGCTTTTTAGGATTGATCAAGGTATTGAAAGTGTCAACAATCTCCATGTTTTTGAGTTTGACAGCGCCAATCTCCGTCATTCTTTCGCTTTTAGCACTTAGTCCTGTTGTTTCAATATCAAACACGATTATTTCATCGTGGAGCGATGGATTTGCATCACCATCAACCGCTAGGATGCAGTCATTAACTGCATATGCCTCTACACCATAGATTAGCTTGAATTCGCCACCATTTGCACGGATTTTATCAACTGTCGACATCGCCTCAGGGAACGCTTGCACAACTCCATGGTCGGTAATTGCAACTGCCTTATGCCCCCACGAATATGCTCGTTCAATTAGCTTTTTCGCTGGTGTAATGCCATCCATTGATGACATATTAGTATGTAGATGCAGTTCTACACGCTTTTCCTCAGCTTCATCAACTTCTTCAATCTTCTTTACCATCATGATATCGTTAGGTCGGATATTAATCTCCCTATCAAATTTATCGTACGACACTTGCCCACGAGCGATTAAGGTAGTATCTTTTTGCAATTTTCGATATGGTGCTGCTTCTCCTGTCGGTACTATTATTTTTAGTACTTGCGACCCAGTATAGTCGGTAAAGTATATAGAGAAAATCACCATAGAACCGTCCCTAGTTACTCTTTCCCTAACAGAAAAAACATCTCCCCATACTGTAACTCTGCCCGATTCTTCTGTTACTTCAGATAAATTTATCGGCTTTGTTGTGAATTTTCTTCCTGCAATGAGGACGGCGCTATTCTCGACAAATGGCAATCCCTTAAAGCTTGCTTTAACACGTTTAGAATTATCTCCATCGCCGGAAATAATAGGCTTCACGACTGGTATATCGGCCTCTTCCATTCGCTTTTGATATTCATTGTCAGAAATTTTTGTAACTCCGTCAAGCACAACTTTCACACTTCTAGAGAACTGTTTTTTAATAAGAACGGACAAATGTATTGAAAAGTTGGCTTGATTTAGGATGTTCTTGCCTCCATTTGCAAGATAAATGGTTAAAGTATCATCTTTTAAATCCGCCTTAGCATCGTTTAAAAAGCCGTTGACAACACCAATTTCCCTTTTTAAGTTGTTTACTAATTCGGGCAAATAGTCCGACGTTAGCATTTCAGGAGGAAATTTTGCACACAAAGTTGCACTTGCAAGCGAAAATGCCCTTGAAAGCAAAGTTTCAAAGGCGCATTTATCCTTATATTTTATCAAGATCGGGAATTTCGCCTCTACTTTTAAGAAAGCATTTTCCTTATCATATGTAATCTTATCAATCTCTCCACCCATGATATCGACAGGAATATTCTCTATATACTTGCCGAATTGGGCATTGATTGTTCTATTGTTCCCATCCTTAGAACTCTTGGCCATTACTACCTCCAGCCCTACATTTGTTCAATCTCTTTAATTAACTCGCTCAATGCGTCTTCCTCTTTTACCTTACGTAGAATCTCACCATGCTTGAATATCAGCACAGTGCCATCTCCACCAGCGATACCGATATCGGCCTCTCTAGCTTCGCCAGGTCCGTTAACGGCGCAACCCATCACAGCTACTTTTATGTTCTTATCCAGTCCCGATAGTGCATTTTCCACCTTATTAGCAAGTGAAATTAGATCGATATTCGTTCTGCCACAAGTTGGACAGGATATGACTTCTACCCCGCCATATCTACCGATACTGCGCAATATATCTTTTGCAGCACTAATTTCTTTTACTGGATCAGCAGTTAGAGATACTCTGATTGTTTCGCCTATATCATCTAGGAGCAGACTACCGATCCCAATAGCAGATTTAATTAGACCCATTCTTTCAGTTCCTGCCTCGGTCACACCTAAATGTAAAGGATAGTTGCATTCCTTAGCTAGTAATCTATATGATTCTACCATAGTCCCAACATTCGATGATTTGATCGATATTACTATATCGTGAAAATCATGTTTTTCTAATAGAGAAACATGATTCATAGCACTTTCGACTAGAGCTTGACTAGTCGGCACTTTATATTTCTTAAGAATTTCCTTTTCCAACGACCCGGCATTGACACCAATTCGAATTGGTACATCAGCCGATTTACAAGCATTCACAACTTGGCGCACTCTTTCATCATCGCCGATATTGCCCGGGTTAATTCGGATTTTATCAATCCCTGCATCTATTGCTGCTAGAGCTAATCGATAATCGAAATGAATGTCAGCCACTAGCGGGATGTTTATGCTTTTTTTAATGGCACCAATAAGCTTAATTGCTTCATAGTTTGGGATTGCTACACGTAGTATCTCGCACCCCGCTTCTTCAAGCTCGGCAGCTTGAAGAACATTTGCCTCTATATCGCTCGCTGGCCGGCTAAGCATCGACTGAATAAAAATCTTCCTACCATCGATTTGCAGATCTCCGACCTTTACTGGAGTTACTTGCCTATTCATATCTATCACCTAAAACAACTTAACTACATCGCTGATGCTTACAATTACCATCAGCAATAATAGTAATGCAAGCCCGATGAAGTGTACATACCCCTCATATTCGGGTTTAATCGGCCTGCGTCTTATTCCCTCTATTATTAGGAAAACAATACGTCCACCATCAAGCGCTGGAATCGGCAGTAAATTGAATATGCCGACATTAATTGTTATGAACGATGCTAGCGCAAGAAGTTGCAGAAGTCCCATTGAAGATGCCTGCCCAATTGCATCAACTACTCCTATTGGCCCGGACAAATCATTAATGCCATATTTACCTTTTAGCAAGTCGGTCAATGTCAGCCATATTATTCTTGCAGTTGATACTGTCTTATCGGCAGTAAATTTCACAACATTCGTGAAAGTTTTCTTCTGACCATAAACCATGAAATCAAAATTTATGCTCTGTGTGCCGTCTTCATTCTTTTCTATATCAAACTTCACATTATCAAGGTTAACTTTTTCACCGTTGCGCTCAACTAATATTTGTGTGATACCGTCCTCATCATTGAGTAACTCATACACAATATCTGCGTCAACAAACATGCGTCTACCATTAATCTTTAGGATTTTATCATCAACTTTTAATCCGCTTTCATGACTAGTAGCATTTTCATTAAAACTTGCAATTACCGTGGTGCTAATTCCATCGCTCATCAGTGTTGCGATAAGGATAATAATGAAGCCTAGTAGAATATTCATCACTGCACCAGCAACTACGACAAGCATCCTCTGATAGACGGGCTTTTTGTTAAATGCCCTATCATCATCACTAGATTCGTCTTCACCCTCCATTTTTACATATCCGCCAATCGGGATCGCTCTTAATGCGTAAAGTGTTTCACCTTTACTACGCTTTATTAGGGCAGGACCCATCCCAATTGCGAATTCGTTCACTCTAATATTGCACAACTTCGCAACTATGAAATGGCCAAACTCGTGAATGGCAATAATCACCCCAAAAACGATAATCGCTATGATTACTTGCATATAGTCAGTCCTTCCGCTCGGTTATTAGGCATCATGCCCATGTTCTATTACATAGTTCTATTACATATTCTCTAGCTATTTTTTCTGCTGTAAATATATCATCAAGTGAATTATTGTCTAATCCGGATAATTCCTCGACCGCACCCATTACTAGCTCGCCA
>JAAZLM010000190.1 GCA_012799315.1 Clostridiales bacterium
CCTCAGTTAGTGTTCCAATAAAGCAAGAAGTTAAATATCCGCACATCTTCTTAGAAGAATCAAGTGGCTCAGTGCCGAAATCGTCAATAGCATATACCTTCATCAATTGTGGGATTAAATTAATGAGGATGGCGGCATTTTCACCAATGCCCTTGACCTTAACCAATTCTTCAATAGGCGCATGGAATACTCCCGATATAGTGCCGAAGCGCTTTATCAAATTATGGGCAATTTTATTCGTATCTACACGTGGCAATGCATAGAAAAGGAGGAGTTCAAGCACATTATGATGTTCGAAGTTCTCTATTCCTTCTTTCAAATAGCGCTGTTTTAGGCGCTTCCTGTGTCCTGAATTCACATTCTTCACTAAACCCCACCACCAATCCTTTTCTTACATTATACCATAAGATATAAATAGAAACTATATAATAACAGTATACTATCATTATAATACATTTTTCGGGATTTGAAAAGGTGCAATTTGAACAGAAATATGCTATACTTGCTTGTAACATAGATACTATCGTCAACTAAAAGGAGATTAGAATGAGGGCATTCAATATAACTGAAAATGACGCTGGGCAACGAATAGATAAATTTCTATCAAAGGCAGTCAAAAAGCTGCCCAAAAGCCTAATGTATAAATATATCCGTACTAAGAGAATTAAACTCAATCGGGGTAGATGCCAAATAAACACAATGCTTGAAGAGGGGGATCTGCTCGAATTATATATTAGCGACGAATTCTTTGATGATGATATAGATAAAAACTTCCTCCGTGCATCAAGAACACTTGATATTATCTATGAAGATGGTAATATTCTGCTTGTAAATAAGCCATGTGGAATTGTCGTACATGAGGACAGTAAAAACACTGTTGATACTTTAATCAACAGGATTCTGCGCTATCTCTATGATAAAGGCGAATACGACCCTGTAAAGGAAAACTCATTTACACCGGCATTGTGCAATCGCATTGATAGGAATACGGGCGGGATCGTTATCGCTGCAAAGAATGCTATCACGCTGCGCACGATGAATCAGTTGATTAAAAATCGTCTAGTGGATAGGAGATATCTATGCCTTGTTCAGGGGCAATTGCCCAAAGAATCTGACGAAATTACAGCATATCATCAAGTGCTGGGCGACGAAAATATTGTAAAGATTACGGATAATAAAGTTAATAATAGCAAAATCATGATTACACGATATAATGTTCTTGATTATGCAGGCGGCGTTAGCCTCATTGAGGCGGAGCTTATCACGGGGAGGAAGCACCAAATCCGCGCGCATTTTGCGCATATAGGTAGTCCGCTGGTCGGCGATAGGAAATATGGCGACAATGCCCTCGGCGATGCGATGGGCATTAATAATCAGGCACTTTATTCGTATAAATTAGGATTTAGCCTAAACGGTCAAGGTGGGGATCTTTCCTATCTAGATGGGGAGGTTTTTGAATCTCGTTGGATATGGTTCACCGATAAATTCGAAAAATATAAAAACAAAGCACGATAATATCTTGCGCCCAAAATAATATAGTGATAAAATATAATTATAGTTCGACAAAGGAAAGGATATGTTTTTATGAAATATATAGTTCTACTATGCGACGGTATGGCGGATTATCCCGTGCCTGAATTAGGTAATGTGACGCCGATGACTGCGGCATTCAAGCCGAATATGAATCGACTCGCATCAAAATCGGCGGTCGGTGTGGTTAAG
>JAAZLM010000191.1 GCA_012799315.1 Clostridiales bacterium
AACCATGTTTAACATCATTTTAAGCATCTTTGGATCAATTTTACTCATTTTAAGCCTCCAGATTAAAAAATTGTATAGGTTTACTATATCGGTTATTTCTATAATATGCTATAATAAGATATCATAGAAGTAATGATATTTATAGCAGAGGATGGTAATATGAGGATTATTGTCGTTGCGGATACGCATAGAGATTACTATATGCTCAAGGAAGTTGTCGAGAAGAATCTTGATGCTGATGCTTTCATCCATCTAGGCGACGGAGAAAACGAACTGCGAGATATGCAGCAGCTATTCCCCGACAAGACATTCTATTTCGTACAGGGGAATAGGGATTATGCATCTAAGGCGAAGGTGACCGACATTCTTCATCTTGGCGGCAAGAAGATATTAATCACACATGGGCATCATTACGATGTTCGTGAAACAATCGATAATCTAGTCAATACAGCGAAGGAAAATGATGTTGATATAGCCCTCTATGGGCATACACATCTGTACTCCTCAACCATTATAGATGGTATATATGTGATGAATCCGGGTAGCTTACATGCACCGAGAGGTAGGAGATATCGCTCCTATGGCACGATTGACATTAATGGTGACGATATCGATATAAATATCACCGAGATAAAGGGTTAATTCACCCTATCTTTATTTGAAAATGCTGCACTGCCATTCCAGACACATTCCAAGACAATAATAATGCTCTTTGGTATTCTATGCAAATACATAAAAAAAGGTTCAATAGTTTTATAAACTAATCGGGCAAGGGACTTCATTCCCTTGCCCGATTTATATTTCGTATCTAGTAATATCTACGTCTTTCGACTAAATCGAACCGATGATCAGCGCTAATAGCATCAATTGAAATATCAAAGAACTTCAAATTCGTGCTACCGTCACGATATTCACCGCCCGAATATATATTCTGCGTATTCCAGGTAGTATCGACTATTACCCAGCGCTCATCAATCCAAACGGCATTCCATTCATGGCGTTCACTTGAACCCTCTAGCATCGAATGGCTGATATTTCTTTGGATTGTGCCGCCCCTGATATTAATAGTATCAATGCCCTGTGCACTGCATAATGCTGCATATATATTGGCAAATCCTGCACATACGGTGCGGCGATCGGCTACAATATTTTCTAAGGTAATATTCGTCAATGTAACGGAGTCATCGCTTGCGTCAAGGTCATAATATATATTTGACGATACCCATTGCGATATTGCAAGTGCTCTCTCATAATCGTTGTTCGCCCCATTGCAAATTTCATCGCTGAGATTCTTTATTTCATCAAGGACATCACCTGTCCTGACCCCGTCATCAGCAATATAGCTTGTAGTAATATTTTTTTCAATTTCGATAATACTATCTAGCCTTGTGCGATTTCTTTCACTGATACTATAATCGGGCAGAATCCACCGCCCATTTTGACGATAAATTCGGTAGTAGAATGTAGCGCCACCCTCAAGAGTGAAGTTCAATCCGTATTCACCATTTTTGCCCGCACTGGTTAGTGTAGAGGTAAATTCCCCATCAGAATTTACCTGAGGACTTAGCTGAATATTCGATGGAGTGAGCTGAATCTTGCTAACCGTATGCGGATAGAATCTACCCTTGATGGAAATATTATTACCGTCAGCAGTGATTTTTGCATAGTGATGCGGATTATATGATGTTATCAGTTCGTGCAATGGATTGAAATTATCGGCATTACAGCCTATAAGCAATAGTGCAATAAAAACACATATTAGAAAAGGTATCATGCGCAAGTGCACCGATTCCGATCCTTTTAGTCGCAAAATACCACCCCTTTTCATTAGAATATGCAATTATTATATCACTATGAAAATAAATGTCAACGCAGAAAATGTTGTATCATAACAAAAAGAAACTGAATAGTATGTATTGCTAGGTACAAAAAATTAAAGCTCCCCAGATTTTTTGTATAAGTTGCAACAAACTGGCAAAAATATAAGTATAAATCATACGGCGAAGGAGTGTATTTCGTGTGTCGATAAAGAGGGGAGAAATCTATTACGCAGATTTGAGTCCTGTTGTAGGCTCCGAACAAGGGGGAGTGCGCCCCGTACTAATTGTACAAAATGATGTTGGCAATAAACATAGCCCAACTGTTATAGCTGCTGCGATAACGAGCCAAAGGGAAAAGGCAAAGCTCCCGACGCATATTGAGTTAAATGCTCAAAGCTGCGGACTTGCTAAAGATTCAGTCGTTTTATTAGAGCAGATCAGAACAATTGATAAGAAAAGGCTCAAGGAAAAAATGGGAGTACTTGATACAAATTCAATGGGTAAGATAAATACTGCGCTCACTATTAGTTTTGGACTGCGCACAGATACTTAATAGCTTACATAGAAGGCTAGCTAAAACCCCTATGCGGATAATGCATAGGGGTTTTTAGTTCGATATGTATTGAAATTTATTTTCCTTTTTGCCTACTTCCTAATAGGAATTTTACAGCATCACGCTCCGACAAGGGCTTTCCAAGCAGATAACCTTGAACAAGATCAATGTTGAGCTTGTTGAGATAGTCGAATTGTCCCTGTGTTTCGACACCTTCGGCAACAGTTTTAATATCAAGGCTATGCACAAGATTAATAATTGATCCTGTTATGGCATAGTCTTTCTTACTATTGAATATTTCATCAATGAAGCTTTTATCAATCTTCAGATACCTAATGGGGAAGTTCTTAAGATAGCTCAGGGATGAATATCCGGTACCAAAATCATCAAGGGCAATTATCACACCATAGTCGACGAGTCTTGTTAAAATATCATTTGCACTCTCCGTGAAATTGAACAGCACATTCTCCGTTATTTCAAGCTGCAACATATGTGGCTTGATATTTGCATTCCTGATTGCTCTTACAACTACATCGTAGAAATCGGGTCGCTTAATTTGTTCAGGTGATATATTGACGGACATGACGAGTTCTTCACCATATACATCGCAGAATTTCTTATGAATGCGGCATGACTCCTCAAGAATCCACGTTCCAATTCTGACGATAATGCCCGTTTCTTCTGCTATTGTGATGAATTCATCGGGCGGTACAATTCCCAATTTTTCATTATTCCACCTAATCAATGCCTCAAATCCGTATATATTGCTAGATCGTGCATTAACAATTGGTTGGTAGTTTAAGTAGAGTTCATTGTTTTCAAGGGCATTGTTGAGATATTGCCCTACCTGAGATTTTTTCTGTATATTATCGTGAATAGTCGAGTTGTAGAATTCGACACGGTTCTTTCCTAGATCTTTAGCTAGGTGCATTGCCATATCACAATTGCGGAGTAAAACGTCGGGCGATAACGAGTCGGTAGGGAATATTGATACTCCTGCGCTTGTCCGAATAAAAAGCTCCTTACCGAGCACCTTGATCGGGTGCTTAAGCATTTCAGCTAGCTTATCGAAGAAGGCGATTACATCGTCTTCACCTTCAATATCGGATAGTATAACAAGGAATTCATCGCCGCCGAATCGTGATAGAACATCTCCTTCCTTAACACATGATTGCAGCACATCGGCAAAACGCATTAATACCTCATCGCCGAAACTATGCCCCAATGTATCGTTAACAAGTTTGAAATCGTCTAAATCGATGAAACAAACAGCTAATTTCTTACCCTTGATCCGTGCATCACGAGTATAGCTAGTTAGCTTGCTGATGAAAACACGGCGGTTGGGCAATCCCGTCAATAGGTCGGAATGAGCGTAACTTTCAATAATACGCATCTTATTTTCAAGCTCACCAGTCATACCATCGATAGCGCCGGCAATTTGCCCGATTTCATTAGCGGAGCCACTGCC
>JAAZLM010000192.1 GCA_012799315.1 Clostridiales bacterium
CAGTTTCGTGAAATATAAAAAATGGAGATGATTAGTTTGGGTGAAAATTGCGCCATTATCCTTGCTGCTGGGGACGGAAAGCGAATGAAATCCACTCTCCCTAAAGTCTTGAATGAAGTCCTATTTGAGCCAATGCTTGAATGGGTCATATTAGCGTGTGAAAATTCAGGGCTGGGGAATCTATGCGTTGTAGCTGGATATGAACATGAAGTTGTCGAAAGGTATCTCGGGGGACGACATGACATTGCTCTACAGCTTGAGCGAAAAGGCACAGCACATGCCGTTATGCAAGCTGAAAGTTTCTTAAATAAACATAGCGCCTCTTGTGATAATGTGTTAATTCTATGCGGTGATGCGCCATTCATGAATGAAGATACTATCACCAATGCGTTGAAGTCGCATACCGAATGTGGCAATGATGTCACTGTAATAACAGCACTGATTGATGATCCTACCGGTTATGGCCGCATTGTAAGGAACGGTGATAAGATATCGGCAATTGTGGAACAAAAAGAGGCAAGCGACAAAGAACTTCTTATAAAAGAAGTTAACTCAGGTGCATATTGGTTCAAGATAAGCGCATTACTCTCTATATTGGACGAATTCGAATCCGATAATAGTCAAAATGAATTCTACCTTACCGATGCCATCTCCATCATATTGAATAGAGGTGGCAATGCAGGTGCATTTACCGCAAAAGATGCTAAAATTATCCTTGGTGCGAATGACAAGCGAGCGCTGTTTAATCTTCATAAGATAGCTAATGATGAAGTGATAAACAAGCATTTTGATAATGGGGTCGAATTCCTCAGCCTTGACGGTGTTATTATCGGGCGCAATGTCAAAATAGGCGCAAATGCTAAAATTCATTCTGGCACAATCATAAAGGGTGATTCTGTAATTGGTGAAGGTGCCGTCATTGGCCCGAATACCATTATTGATAACTGCATTATTGGAAAAGATAGTGTTTTAAACTCTGTTCAAGCGTATGATTCTACTATTGCTAGTGATGTAAGAATCGGTCCTTTTGTACACATTAGACCGAATTCTGAAATTAGATCGGGAGTAAAGATAGGCGACTTTGTAGAAATTAAGAATTCCACTATTGGGGAAAATACATCTATGTCACATCTAACATATGTTGGCGATAGCGATGTTGGCAAAAATGTCAATTTTGGATGCGGATGCGTTACCGTCAATTATGATGGATGTAAGAAGAGCCGCACGATCATAAAAGACAGGGCTTTTATTGGATGTAATACTAATTTGATAGCGCCCGTCACCATTGGTGAAGGTGCATATACTGCTGCTGGATCTACAATTACACAAGATGTTCCAGACCATGCTCTAGCGATTGAACGGGGCAAACAAAATAATAAGGAGGGTTATGCTTTAAGGAAGATTAAAAAATAATCTAGGGCTAAGTTTACATTTTATATAAATTTAGAAGGCTATCTATTCAAAAAAAATCAAGGAGTGTACAATTTGATGAATCTACATGGGAAAGATATTAAAATTTTCACCGCAAATTCAAATCCCAAGGTCGCGAACCAAATCGCACATGAGTTAGGGCTGCCAATAGGTATGTCGAGTGTCGAAACATTTAGTGATGGGGAGATTCAAGTCTCTATCAAAGAATCCGTACGAGGATCGGATGTTTTCGTTGTTCAATCGACAAGCGATCCCGTCAATAATCATTTGATGGAATTACTAATTATGATCGATGCTTTTAAACGTGCATCAGCAGGTAGAATTACCGCCGTTATCCCCTATTTCGGATATGCAAGGCAGGATAGAAAGGCTAGGGCACGTGATCCAATTTCAGCAAAATTAGTTGCTGACCTCATTACTGTTGCCGGTGCTGATCGTCTATTAACAATGGACTTGCACGCTGCACAAATCCAGGGATTCTTTAACATTCCGCTAGACCATCTTCTAGGAGTTCCACTCCTTGCTCCATATTTTAAAGAAAAGTTTTGTAAAGAAGAAGATGACATCGTTATTGTGTCGCCCGATTTAGGATCTGTTACCCGTGCACGTAATTTTGCTAATAGGGTTGATGCGTCAATTGCTATCGTCGATAAGCGCAGACAACGGGCAAATGTTTCCGAAGTTGTGAGTATTATCGGTGATGTAAAGGATAAGACTGTTGTACTAGTTGATGATATGATTGATACCGCTGGCACATTGTGCAATGCTTCCGTTGCGCTATGTGAAAAGGGCGGTGCTAAAGAAGTATATGCCTGTGCGACACACGGCGTTCTATCCGGGCCTGCTATTGAGAGGATAGAGAAATCACCAATTAAGGAACTTGTTCTTCTAGATACAATCGCTCTACCGCAGGACAAATTAATCGACAAAATAACATTGCTACCAGTTGCGCCAGTTTTCGCACAAGCAATTGAGCGGATTTATGCAGATAAACCTGTATCGCCGCTATTTAATTAATGCTATATAAATCTCATAAGTCGGAGGACTAGATGAAAATATTTGAGTTGTTTAAATCTATCGCAAGTACCGATTCAAACGAATCGGCTGGACCCGTACAATACTTAATCGTCGGACTAGGTAATCCCGGCGACAAATATGTTAATACCCGCCATAATGTCGGCTTCACTGTATTAGATGTATTCGCAAATAAATATGGTGCCGACAAGTGGAAGCTGAAGTTCAAATCACTCTATGCCGATGTTGTTGTAAATGGCAAAAGGTGTATCCTGCTAAAGCCATCAACATATATGAATAAAAGTGGCGAAGCAGTCATTGAGGCGATGAACTTTTATAAGATACCAATTGAAAATGTGATTGTAGTGTGCGATGATATAACGCTATCCCCTTCCCGCATTCGTATTCGCATTAAAGGTAGTGATGGTGGGCATAATGGATTAAAGAACATTATCTATCTAACGGGGGAAAATACATTCCCCCGGGTTAGAATCGGTGTCGGCGCAAAGCCTCATCCAGATTATGATCTTGCTGACTGGGTATTATCTAACTATAAAAAAGATGAAATCCCTTTAATGGAAGCCGCTTTTGACAAATCAGTTGAAGCCATTTCTCTCATCGTTGATGACAATATCAATAAAGCGATGAATATGTTTAACTAAGCAATTTAACTACGGAGGTATACCACTTGGATCTTTTCCAAAATACCGCAGAACATTTAATAGAGTATAATCAGCTTGTTAAGTCAATTAATGAGGGGGGTACCCCCTTTGGCTTAACAGGCCTTTCTGCTATACACAAGGCGCATTTAATTTCCGCCCTATATAAGAGTTTTGATAAACCGATCCTTGTTATCACCGAGGATGAGGCTAGCGCCGACCGACTTTGTGACGATATAAATTGTATGTTATCGGACAATGTTGCGGCACTATACCCGATAAAAGATTTCGCATTTGTGTCGCACGAATCAGCATCGCTCGAATATCTTTATAAAAGGTTGAGCACTCTATCGATGCTATTGACTGGCAGATGCGGAATTGTTGCCACTCCCATTGAAGCGGTATTACAGCTAACTATACCGAAAGATGTATTTCTTGATAGGCAAATTACATTGGGAGTCGGAGGCGAAGTGGAGTTTAGTCCCCTATTGGAAAGGCTAATTTCATCCGGATATAATCGCCTTGAGCAGGTTGAAGATGTCGGCCAATTTGCAGTGAGGGGCTCAATAATCGACATCTTTCCCATTGGTGCGATAAATCCAATACGTATAGAGTTGTGGGGTGATGAAATTGATACAATTTCATCATTCGATGTCGCAACTCAAAGGCGAACCGATTCACTGCAGGAAGTGGCAATCCCGCCAGCATTAGAGGTGATTTTTTCTAGTAAGGATGCACAAATTACTGCTATTGAAGAGCTGATGAAATCAGTGCGTGGTAAAAAATCAGATATTATTAAGGCGAATTTAAACGCCGATATTGAGAAGATTTCCGCCGGTGTCAACCTATCCGATATGGATAAATTTCTTCCCCTTGCATACAAAGAGCCTGCGAGCATTATAGATTATTTCGGTAATGGTATAGCGGTGATTAGTGAATACCTCAATGTAAAGGAGAAGGCGAAATCATCCCTATCTATATATTCTGAAGATGTTAGCATCCTATTTGAACAAGGCATCCTTTGCCGTGGGCTAGATAAATATATGTTGGAATATGCGGAGTACCAACTGCAAATTAGCAAACTTCCATCGGTGCATTTTGATATATTTGCAAGATCCACACCGGAATTACGACTAAAGCATTTATCTGCAATCAACGCATTGCAAACTTCATCATGGAGCGGTGACTTAAAACTACTTGTAGAGGATTTGCAATCACTGACCGACCGAGGATATGCAACATTAGTTCTGGCAGGGACAGAGAAATCCGCAAAAGTGCTGGGCGAAGATTTGCGTAGCCGTGGCATTCCCGCCGATTACATCTCCAAACCGAAGAAGCTCATTGCTAGGAAGGTTCAAGTTAGTGCGGGAACGCTTTCATCAGGTCTTGAATATCCCGATGCAAAAGTGGCTGTAATCACTCATTCGAAAGTTGTGACGCCGATTCGCAAGAAAGCTAAACGCAAAAAAGGCGAAGAAATTCGTAGCTTGTCCGATATATCGGTGGGCGATCTTGTTGTGCATGTTTCACATGGCATTGGCAAATATGATGGGATTGAACAAATTGACAGGCAGGGCATCATAAAAGACTATATCAAGATAAAATATGCAGGAACAGATATTTTATATGTGCCCGTAACTCAGCTAGATTTAATATCAAAATATATTGGCCCAAAAGAAGATAGCTCGGTAAAACTCAACCGTCTTAACTCTACAGAATGGCAGAAAACTCGCAAGAGGGTGCGTGCCGCAGTTAAGGAGATGGCGGACGAATTAATCAAGCTATATGCAAAAAGATTGAGTGTAAAGGGCATTGCCTTTTCAGAGGATACTGAATGGCAAAAGGAATTTGAAGATCATTTTGCCTATCAAGAAACAGAGGATCAACTCCAAAGCATCAAGGAGATAAAGCAGGATATGGAGCGATCTGTTCCAATGGATAGGCTTCTATGCGGTGATGTTGGGTTTGGCAAGACTGAAGTGGCACTCCGTGCTGCATTCAAATGCGTTATGGAGGGAATGCAGTGTGCCATTCTAGTCCCTACAACAGTTTTAGCTTGGCAACATTATCAAACTATGATTTCCCGTATGGAGGGCTTCCCCATTACTGTTGAGCTTCTATCAAGATTCCGATCGCCTAAGCAGCAAAAAGAAATAATAAAGAAATTGGCCAGGGGCGAAATTGATATTGTTGTTGGCACGCATCGGCTTGTGCAAGATGATATTGCATTTAAAAGATTAGGTCTTGCAATAATTGATGAGGAGCAGCGCTTCGGCGTCATGCATAAAGAGCGTTTTAAAGAGGCATTTGTCAATATAGATATACTCACCCTATCCGCAACACCGATCCCACGGACACTTAATATGGCGATGAGCGGCATTCGTGATATGTCAGTAATTGATGAGCCTCCTCAGGATAGGCACCCCGTGCAAACGTATGTAATCGAACATGATATGGGGATTCTAGCAACGGCAATTAATAAGGAGCTACGCCGTGGTGGGCAAGTTTATTATATTCATAACCGTGTCGAAACAATAGACCAATGCGCAAGTAGAGTTGCTCAAGCAGTGCCAAATGCACGGATTGGAATCGCCCATGGTCGCATGGGAGAAAAGCAACTTCTCGATGTGTGGAGCCAGTTAATTGAACGTGAAATCGATGTGCTTGTCTGCACAACTTTGATAGAAACAGGTGTTGACGTGCAAAATTGCAACACATTAATTATAGAGAATGCCGACCATATGGGATTATCACAATTATATCAGTTGCGTGGTCGTGTAGGACGAATTAACCGCCGTGCATATGCTTACTTCACATTCAAACGTGGTAAGGTTCTAACGGAAATTGCGGCAAAGCGCTTAAGCGCTATCCGTGAATTTACGCAATTCGGTTCGGGATTCCGCATTGCGATGCGTGATCTTGAGATTCGTGGCGCTGGCAATATTCTGGGCGACAGGCAACATGGGCATATGGAGGCTGTCGGTTATGATATGTATCTTCGCCTTTTATCCGATGCTATTGCCGAACAAAAAGGTGAGGCCCCTCCACCGTCGACTGAAGAATGCCTCGTCGATGTTCGTATTCCTGCGCATATACCCGAAAGCTATATTGAAAGTACCGCACAACGTATAGAGATTTATCGTCGACTCGCTAGCATAAAAAGTGTTGGGGATTCAACCGATATCATCGATGAGCTTATCGACAGATATGGCGATCCGCCAAAGGCAGTAACGGGACTTGTAGAAGTTGCATTACTGCGCAATCTAGCTGCGCAAATCGGCATTACAGAAATTAGTGAACGATCGAACTCCCTCCTATTCTATGTCGATTCGCCCGATATGAAGAAAATTGCTCAGTTATCGGGTAAATTTAAAGGGAGGGTAATGTTCTCGCAAATGCAACGCCCCTATATAAGCATCAGCTTAAAGGGGGATGAGCCACTATCGACTATGAGAGCGGTGTTAGAAATATTGAGCGATAATTAATTTATACTATCAAAATTGTATAAAGTGCTAGTAATTTCATCAAACTTAATGTATAATGATGATTAAAAGAAGGAAGGGGGAAATGGAAATGAAAATTGAGTGGAACAGGAAATACACTACCATTGCTATATACTCTTTGATAGTTATTGCAGTAAGTATTTTGTTCCTTTTCACCATCTCTAAAATAAATGTATTTCTATCCATACTTAAGAAAGTCCTTGGAATATTAAGCCCATTCATTATGGGCTTCATCATTGCGTATATACTGAATCCCATTGTCAAGTTCTTTGAATTTAGATGTTACAATAAGCTATTTAAGAAGAAGTCCATTAAGAAGCTTCCTCGTGCGTTGAGCCTAATAACGACGTATTTATTAGCAATACTTGTATTCAGTGCGATTATTGCATTCATCGTTCCATCGGTTATAGAAAGTTTATTTGGCATTGCCGATAATATGCCGTCATACATCAACAATGTTCAAAACTGGGCAACGGATCTAGTCGATAAGAATCCTAGTTTAGCAAAGCTCGTTGATAATCAAATTGATGCTATATCGAAATATACTGCCGATTTCTTAACCGAGATAATGCCAACTATGAAAAATGTGCTATCCAATGCGACTATTGCCATTGTAGCATTTGTGTCCGGTGTATTTGATGTTATTTTAGGTTTTATTATATCTGTGTATATCCTGATTAGTAAGGAGAAATTCGTAGCACAGTCGAAGAAAATTCTTTTTTCCTTATTGCCGGCAAGATCATGTATGAGAATTATCCAAATCTATCGAAAGTTAAATTCTGTTCTGATCCGTTCTATAATGGGACAACTGCTTGATTCGCTGATCGTCGGCATTATCTGCTTCATTGGCATGACAATATTAAAAATGCCGTATACAGTTCTAATAAGCGTCATTGTAGGGATTACAAACATTATCCCCTTCTTTGGCCCGTTCATCGGTGCGATACCGAGCGCATTATTGATTTTACTAGTCGATCCTATAAAAATGGTATGGTTCCTTGTGTTTATATTGATATTGCAGCAAGTAGACGGCAATTATATCGGGCCACGAATTCAGGGAGAATCAACTGGGCTATCAGCATTTTGGGTTATATTTGCTCTCCTAGTCGGTGGAGGGTTATTCGGCTTCGCCGGGATGATTATTTACGTTCCGCTGTTCTCAATTCTTTATATGTTAATTCGTTCTTTAGTCGAATACCGGTTAGAGAGGAAGAATCTACCAACTGCGACATCTGCATATTCTGGTAGTGTCGAGCATATTGTGAATCCCCCGCCGAAAAAGCAACAAAAGACAAGCGATTTTGAATAAATACGAGCTATAAAAACTTTATAAATATTATTTGTTTTATAGTGTTGACATCACAACTAAAAGATGATATAATTTATCTTGCGCTGTTAAACTAGCAGTTGATAATAGCGCATTTGCGGATGTGGTGGAATAGGCAGACACGTTAGCTTGAGGGGCTAATTTTCGCAAGGAAGTGCAGGTTCAAGTCCTGTCATCCGCACCATAAACATACCACGGTTAATATAAAGAGGTTATCCATATCGGATAACCTCTTTTTGTTTCGGTGGCATACAATCCCCTATTCAACGGCTTCATGACTTCATCTTATGCTAATCGCATTTGAGTAAGTAATCCGCCGATAATTTGCATGGCGATCGCAAAGCTAAAGAGGGGCATCATAATATAACAAAAACCAGTTAATATAAGCTCACTGCTCATATTAACTGGTTTTATCTTACCTAAATTTAATTTGCCTAGTCCGTTGTATATGGAATCAAAGCAACGTGACGAGCACGCTTGATTGCAATTGTGAGTTCACGTTGGTGTAACGCACAAGTGCCTGTAACACGTCTAGGTAGAATCTTTGATCTATCGGTTAAATACTTCCTTAGTTTTGAAATATCTTTATAATCGATGCCATCGACTTTATCAACGCAAAATTGGCACACCTTCCTACGTGGTCGCCTATTAAAACGTTGCTGTCTATCTCTTTCCATGCTCAATGCCTCCTATCGTATAAAATCTAGAACGGTAATCCGTCATCATCATCAATTTCTTCAAATTCACCAATATCGCCAATTGAGATTGATGTCCCAGCATTGTCCTGTGTATTGGCTGGATGTTGTGGAGTAGAAAATGTGTTTGTGCCCGAGCCGCCAGGCTTACTGTCGGCAAAATAAGCACGATCGATCACAACTTCCGTCGCTACTCGTTTATTGCCATTACTATCCACATAATTGCGCACTCTCAAGCTACCTTCAACGGCAATCATTCTGCCCTTTGAAAAATACTTTGAGATAAACTCAGCTGTTTGACGCCACGCTACTAAATTAACAAAATCGGTCTGCTTCTCTTCACCTTTCGGTGTGAAATCCCTATCCACTGCAATTGAAAAGCTAAGCACTGATATGCCGCTTTGCGTTTGGCGGAGTTCCGGATCGGCAGTAAGTCTGCCCATTAAGATTACTCTATTCAACATACAGATACCTCCTATTTTGCTATGATCGAAGAG
>JAAZLM010000193.1 GCA_012799315.1 Clostridiales bacterium
GTCCTCCAATAATATTCTTATGTTAATCTAAAAATTCTGCAATATCGATTTGCTCCCCGTCAGCCCATAGACGCTCCAGTGAATAGAAATCCCTCGTTTGCGAATGGAACACATGGACAACGATACTACCATAATCAAGAACAATCCAATCCGCTCCACGATATCCCTCAACACGTGTTGGCGCTACATCTTTTTTTGATAGAATATGTTCTGTTTCATCGGCAAGCGCCTTAACCTGAGTGGAGCTCGTTCCGCTCGCTATCACAAAATAGTCAGCAATAATCGTTAGATCCCTAATGCCGATCACCTTGATCTCCTGTGCCTTCTTTGAATCCAATGCTTTTACGATATCTTTTAGAATTTTCTTATCGGTCATAATTTCCTCCAAAAATAAAATTTATCTTGGCTTATTCCCCTCGCCATTCAGTATTGCGTCAAAACTTTCTTGCGTGTCTTCATAGGGATCGCCCGTATTTTTAAGTTCAATGATGCCCAGCTCTTCCGCCGGGATAGCATCCCTATACGGTCTAAAATGCATATTGAGCATATCGGCAGTCTGTTGCTTTCGTATTGATAATAACGATTGCGGATATGTCCAGTTTCTAGTTGGATTAGCGGCGTCTTTACCCGATACATTTTCCACTGGCAATGTATAAACAAAGACATTCTCCATTGTTATCCCGGAAGCTGTTTTAGCCATCTGCGCCATCTCACCGAGCGACATACTAGTAGTAACTTTATCATAAACCGACGGCACTACCTTTGTAGCAATTTGCGTTGCGCTCATGCTCTTGAAATGGCTGAACGCCGCCGCCATGAAGTGGTTCCGTGCTTGGATTCTACCAATGTCAGCAGTATTATACCCTTTTCTATATCTAACTAACCATTCAGATTGTTTACCATTGAGCACTTGCTCGCCCTCATGTATAACTTTTGTAGATGAGAATCTAACCGTCCATAACATATTGATCGGTATTCCGCCAACGGAATCGACCGCATCCCTGAATCCCTCAAGTGTTATCGTGGCATAATGGTGGATAGGTATCATTAATTGGTCATTAATAGTCTTTATCAGCTTATTGATCTTCGTTAAATCTGTATTTGCATCTGCATTCCCGTATACAGCATTAATCTTACCAGTCTTGCTAATATCAGTTCCTACATAGCAATCCCTCGGTATATTCAATATATGTGCTGACTTATCTTTAGTGTCAATGCACATAAGCATAATAACGTCGGTTAAATTATCACTTGCATCAAGTCCCACCAGGAGGAAATTGACATACCGCCCTTTATATTTGCTCGGTACTTCAATACCACTCGGCTGGTCAATTATATCTGTTTTCCCCTCGCTGAATGGACGCCAATTATAGATCAATACTCCCCCAACTGCGATAATACATATTAACATCACAAAAATTGATAGTGTGGTAATCACACGATCTCTTTTTTTCATTCTTTTCTTAGTCTTTTTAGCTTTATTAGTTTTTTTAGCCATATCTATTCCGCCTTTAATTTAATTAGTGTGATATGTAATCAGGTTAAATTCTGTGCTTTATTAACAGAAAGATAGTGATTATATGCCTGTATCGTCGTGCTGGGAACTTGCCCTTTATGGGATAATAAATTTGATATAACAAATTTAAGCACATATAACATTGCTGAATCGAGATTAGAATATATGAGCCTTCTCACCTTGCCAACGTCATTATAAGTCCTATCCGCAGATGATATATCACCTAGATAAACGATTTTTTCTAGCAAAGACATATTTGGGCGGGCAACTGTATGATACCTTATAGCATTCAATATGTCAATATTGCTTATGCCCAATTCGTCCCTTGCGAATTGGCAGCTAGCGATCGCATGCCATAATTGCGGGGTATCAAGCTCTATTTCCTCAGCTTCTATATTTGAATTGATCACCATCAATTTTAATTCATCGGGTGGCACATCTTTTTTAGCATCATGTAGTAATCCTGCAATATATGCATCTTCTACATTTGCTCCGTATTTTTTGGCAATTTTCTTGCATTCATCAGCCACATATATGCTATGCTGATAACGTTTCTTTGATAAACCCTGTCTAATTAAAGATTTGTAACTATCAATCATTTGCTGCCACCTGCTTTCAAACATACAGTTCATTATCGACAATATAGTTTGCTACCTTTTTGGGTACATGATTTTGCAGTTCGTCATAACTTCCATTTGCTACAATATCCCGCACTTGCGTTGAAGATATATCGACGACATCAATATTTTCTACATGGCAATTGATGCCGATCTCGCTCAATTTGAGTTTTTCCTCCATTAACTTTTGATATTCGTGCTCTTTTCTCGCCGCAACTATTATTGTTGCTAGTTCTGCAATATCACGATATTTATACCATGACGTGAAACTGTAGAGCATATCAGCGCCCATTATGAAATAAAGCTTGTGATTAGGGTATGTGTATTTTATCGTGGTCAATGTGTCGATTGTGTAGCTTTTGCCACCCCGCTTGATTTCTAAATCGCAAGGTATTAGATATAGAAAATCCTCCGTAGCTAGTTTGCACATATTGAACCGATGTTCCGCACTCGCAAGTGCATTCGCACTTTTATGCGGTGGCGAATAGGTTGGAATTATCAGTATCCTCTCGAATTTATATTTATCTTGAATTCTTGTAACAAGATTGATGTGGCCATCGTGGATGGGATTAAAACTACCACCAAAAATTGCAATCTTCTTCATACTAATCTATCTTTATTAGTTTCTTCTTTGGGTTCTCACGATATAGGATGATTTTCCTGCCAATCGCTTGAACAACCTCGGAATTTGTCGACTGGGCTAATTCGTTAGCAGTTTCTATTGGAGATAGTTCGGAAGTTTCTAACACTGTGAGTTTTATTAACTCCCTCGCCTGTAATGCCTCATCGGTTTGGTTTATAACGTTCTGCGTTACTCCGCCCTTCCCCACTTGGAATATCGCATCTATCTTGCTAGCTTGTCCTTTAAGGTTCGCTCGTTGCTTA
>JAAZLM010000194.1 GCA_012799315.1 Clostridiales bacterium
ATCAAACATTTACCGCTAAATGACGTTCGTGTCTAGCCGCGGTTTACTAGGACGAACGAGCTGTGCTTTAAGCAGCAGCTAGTTGATAATTATTATTATCTGCGTTTAAATTTAAGTTTTGGCTTAAAGAGTGCCACATGGGCTAATGCCCATTCTCTACTCGCTTACTGTAATTCTAAATCCCCGTCGAATCCATTACGCCCCCAATTTAAATTAGGACTGGAATCTCTCTTTTATGGCACGTTCCGCATCACGTTTGACTGCTCGTTCTGCCATCGTTGCACGTTTATCATGGAGCTTCTTACCCTTGCATAATCCGACTTGCACTTTAACAAGTGACCCTTTTAGATAAATGGAAATAGGTATCAATGTCAGCCCATCACGTTGGACTAGACCCATCAATCGCATGATCTCCCTTTTCTTCATCAAAAGGCGCCTAACACGCAACGGATCCCTATTGAAAATATTCCCTTTTTCATATGGTGAAATGTGCATCCCTTTTACAAAAAGTTCGCCATTATCGACAGAACACCAGCTATCTTTAATGTTCACCGCCCCAGCACGGATCGATTTTACTTCTGTTCCGAATAGCTCAATGCCCGCCTCAAAGCTTTCCTGCACAAAATATTGATGCCTTACCTGCCTATTATATGCAATTGTCTTGATCGACTTGCCTTTATCTTCCGACATTGTTCCATTCCTTTCTGCTAAAAATCTAATTGCTGTGGTAACTATTAATTATAAGGAGTTTTTTCGCTTTTGTCAAGCTCATTCCTACAAAATGTAAAATTTGGCATAAAGGTAGGGCAGTATCGCTCTACTGCCCATCACTATATCTCGTTACGATTTTCTAGTGCTTTATAAAGTGTAACCTCATCGGCATATTCAAGAGTCCCGCCGATCGGCAAGCCAAATGCAAGCCTCGTCACCTTTACTCCAAGCGGTTTTAGCAGCCGTGAAATATACATCGCCGTCGCCTCACCCTCGACAGTGGGATTCGTCGCCATGATTACCTCATCGACATTGCTATCATTAATCCTAGCAAGCAACTCACGAATGTGGAGTTGGTCGGGGCCAATGCCATCAATCGGCGATATAAGCCCGTGCAAAACATGGTATTTGCCTTTATATTCGTTCGTTCTCTCGAATGCGGCGACGTCTTTCGGCCCTTCAACAACGCATATTGTAGAAGAATCTCGTCTAGGATTGTCGCAGATCGGGCAAATTTTCGGCTCGGTAAAGTTCTGGCAGATTTCGCATTTCCTAACCGCTCTATGCGCATATGTGATAGCCTCACTAAATTCCTTTGCCTCGCCCTCGCTCATTGTAAGAACATAGTATGCAAGTCTTTGCGCCGTCTTCATACCAATGCCGGGTAGTCTTGCAAATTGCTCGGCAAGCTTGACAAGGGGGAGCGCATTATACTCCGCCATAGGCTAAAACATACCGGGGAGGGACATTCCACCGGTCGCCTTTTCCATGCGTTCTTCTGTCGTTTTCTCGATTGTCCTAATCACTTCATTCACTGCACTCATTACTAGATCTTGCAGCATTTCAACATCGTCGGGATCAACAACTTCAGGCTTGATAATAACTTCCTTTAGCTCTTTCTTTCCGGACATGACAACTTCAACAACACCGCCACCGACGGATGCCTTGAATTCGCTTTCGTCAATTTCCTGCTGAATTTTTGCGATATCGTCCTGCATTTTCTGTGCTTGGCGGATCATAGCATTCATATTCTTCGCTCCGCCACCTGCGTATTCTTTTGGTAATCTAGCTTTCATATGTATTCTCCTTTTATATTATACTTTATTTTTCTACTTCAATGCCTGCATTACTTGCATTCTCAAGTAATTTATCAATCAGATTTTCCTGCGTCTTTTCCACTTTCGGCTTACTTTTACGCAGACGAATTCTATATTCCCTACCTAAACTTTGTCGGACTGCGTCAATTAGGTATTTAGCATTCCCATCTTTTTTAATTAGCATTCCAAACATTGCATTAGGACTATCAACATAAATCACTTCACCATGAGTGAATGCGATCGAATCCTCAAGCACTCCTTTTAAATGCGGCGCCCTCTTGCCAAGCTCCGCCATTATCTGCGGCCATTCTCTAACTGGTGAAAGCTGCTCAGCTTGCTCGTCAATTTCCTGTTTAGGTGGTGAATTCTTCTCATCAATTTTCTGTTTCGGTGGAGAATCCTTATGCCGCTCTTGCTCTTTTTCTTGCTTGATGCTTTGCACCGCTTCGGCTTGCCTTTCCTCTTTTTTAGGCAATGCAACTTGCATTTCATCACTGCGAATCGATGGGGGAGATCCTCCACCCACGAATTCTCTAAGCTGGCTTTCTAGCTTTTCTATCCTTGATAGTAGCGCATCTTGATTATCATCAACTTCGGGAGTGCATAGCTTAATCAGACACATCTCAAGCTCAATCCGCTTTCCCGAACTGTGTGCAATTCTATCATTACATTGTTGTAGGAGTGATAGGCAGCGCAAAATTCCACCCATGCTAAAGCCCTGCGCCTGGTTCTCAATCTCCTCTTTTTCATATGATAAACTTTCCAGGAATTCATCAACATTCCCGATAGATTTAATCAGCATTAATGAGCGAAAATGCTCAATTAATTCCTCGCATAGTCTTTGCAGATCCTTCGACCCTTGATATAGTTCGTCTATAATTTCCATCGCTGCTGCACTATCCTGCCTTTGTATACAGTCAGCTAGTGAGAACAGGTATTCCCGCCCTGCAATGCCAACGGACTGCGTAACAGCATCGACAGTGATGTCATTCGTTACCGACATTGTCTGATCAAGTAGTGAGATCGCATCACGCATTGCGCCATCGGATAGGCGAGCGATTAATTCCGCCGCTCCATGTTCAAGCTGAGCACCCTCCGCATTTGCGATCTGGAGTAGTCGCTCGACACTATCTTCTACCTTTATTCGCTTGAAATCGAATCGCTGACAGCGTGATAATATTGTAACGGGCACTTTATGTGCCTCAGTCGTTGCAAGTACGAATTTAACGTGGGGAGGTGGTTCCTCCATAATTTTGAGCAATGCATTGAATGCCTGCGTTGTTAGCATATGCACTTCATCAATAATATAAACCCTATAACTGCAGAATGCCGGTGTGAAATGCGCCCGTTCACGCAGTTCACGAATATCATCGACACCATTGTTAGATGCAGCATCTATCTCAACAACGTCGGTGATTGAGCCATTCTCTAACCCCTCACAAACCCTACATTCAAGGCATGGATTGCCATTTTGGGGATTCGTGCAGTTAATCGCCTTGGCAAATATTTTTGCACAAGTTGTTTTGCCCGTTCCCCTTGATCCGGTGAAAAGATAGGCATGGGCAGTTTTGTTTTGTGAAATTTGATTCTTTAACGTGGTGGTTATGTGTGATTGTGATATAACATCATCAAATGTTGCGGGCCGCCATTTGCGGTATAGCGCAAGATACATAACCTTCCTCCTCTTATAAATATCTATATAATTTAATAAGCTCATATAAGGATACCGAGCGGTCTGCGGCGGCAAAGCGATCCACTTAATGCTGCTCGGTTCCCCGCCTGACATGGTTCATGGGGCCTCGCCCGCAGGGCACGGCACCCTTATATGAGCTTATTCCATC
>JAAZLM010000195.1 GCA_012799315.1 Clostridiales bacterium
GATTTTTATGAGATGTTTTTTGATGATGCCTCACTTGTCGCTAAGGAATTGGAACTCACTTTAACGGGCAGGGATTGCGGACTTGAGAACCGTGCGCCAATGTGCGGTGTACCGCATCACAGTAGTGAGATTTATATAAAGCGCCTTATAGATAAGGGCTATCGTATTGCTATATGCGAGCAAACTAGCGACCCCGCATCTAGTAAAGGCATCGTCGATCGTGATGTTGTCCGGATTGTAACCCCGGGCACACTTGTTGAGTCGACAATGCTAGATGAAAATAAAAATAATTATATATGCTCAATATATATAAATGGCAAGTCTGCTGGCATATCGTTCGCCGATATGTCAACAGGCTCTGTTCACGTTTTCGAGAAATCCGGTAAGACCATCCAGAATGATATAGTTAACGAAATTTCACGATTTCTACCATCCGAGATTTTGTATAACGATAAATTCCTATCTTGTAATGAGATCTACCAATTTATAAGGCAGCACCTACCCAATTGCATTAGTGTGTTGTGCGATGATAAAGATTTCAAATGCGATGATAATAGCATTATACTTAACCAGTTTAAAGATAAGAATATTGATTTTTATCAATTTGAGGAACACAACCATGCTAAATCTAGTCTATGCGCACTCTTTACATACATACAAGAATCGCAGAAGAATACGATCCAGAGATTCACAGACATCAATTTTCATAAAGATGATGAATTCCTAATACTGGATTTCGCAGCACGGCGGAATTTAGAATTAACTGAAACAATTCGCAATAAAGAAAGACGTGGAAGCTTGTTATGGGTACTGGATAAAACGAAAACCTCAATGGGGAAAAGACTCCTTAAAACATATATAGAACAACCGCTGACAAACCCAACAAAAATATTAAAAAGACTTGATGCAGTAGAGGAATTAATGGATAATCCCATCATTTTAGGAGAAGTGATGGAAGACCTAACTAAAGTATATGACTTAGAAAGATTAATGTCACGGGTCGTATATGGAATAGCGACTCCTAGGGATGTAAGCTCCCTAGCCTTTACAGCACGCAAACTCCCATTAATAAAGGAAAGATTAAATGATTTCGATGTGGCTCTCTTAAAAGAGATAAACACTAATATTAGCCCGCTCGACGATATACGTGTGCTTATAGAAAATTCAATTGTCGATGAACCACCGGCAAATCTTAAAGATGGTGGAGTTATAAAAGATGGCTTTAATGATGAGCTTGACAGTTTAAGACATATTGTGACCAATGGCAAGGAATTTTTATCTGGTATAGAAGAAAATGAACGTGAAAAGACGGGCATTAAGAATCTTAAAGTTGGTTATAACCGTGTGTTCGGATACTATATAGAAGTATCCAAATCTAATATCGGGAATGTCCCCGATACATATGTAAGGAAGCAAACCCTCACGAATGCCGAACGATATATCACTGAGGAGCTAAAAGAAATTGAAACTAAGATCATTGGAGCAAAAGATAAGAGCCTAACACTTGAGGCTGAAATATTTGCAGAGATTAAGAAATATGTCGGGGCAAGCTTACTTGAAGTGCAGGAGACCGCAGCCGCAATTGCAATGCTGGATGTACTATGTTCCTTTGCAACTGTATCAATGAGTAATGACTACCATCGCCCTGATATAACACTGGATAATGCTATAGATATTAAGGACGGTAGACACCCCGTAGTAGAAGCAATGCAAAATGACGAAATTTTTGTACCTAATGACACTTACATTAATACATCAAGCTGCAAAATGGTTATACTGACCGGACCAAATATGGCGGGGAAGTCAACATATATGCGTCAAGTAGCCCTAATTGTCTTAATGGCGCAGCTTGGTTGCTTTGTCCCGGCAAAATCTGCAC
>JAAZLM010000196.1 GCA_012799315.1 Clostridiales bacterium
GTGATGTTCCTATCGAATAATTTTTTGATTTCATGAATGTATATGCCATTCCGCCACCGATAATGAGCGTGTCAACCTTTTCAAGCAAGTTGTTGATTACGCCAATTTTATCGGATACTTTTGCGCCGCCAAGAATGGCTACAAATGGTCTTTTTGGATCGGATAATGCCTTACCCATTATATCAATCTCTTTTTGAATTAGATATCCACATACTGCGGGAATGTAATCAGCAACACCGGCAGTTGATGCGTGCGCTCTGTGAGCAGTGCCAAAAGCATCATTCACAATAATATCAGCTAATGAAGCTAGTTGTTTAGCAAATTCGGGATCGTTCTTCTCCTCTTCTTTATGGAAACGAACATTCTCCAATAGCATAACATCGCCATCTTTTAATTCTGCAGCCTTTGCCTTAGCATCGTCGCCGATAACATCTGAGGCAGCTACAACATCTTTACCCAAAAGTTCCGATAATCTCTTTGCGACTGGCGCAAGGGAGAATTTCATATTGAATTCGCCTTTTGGCCTGCCAAGATGTGAGCAAAGAATAACCTTTGCACCATTGTCAATCAAATATTTTATAGTCTTTAATGATTCTCTAATGCGCTTATCGTCGGTAATTTCACCGTCGGCAAGAGGCACATTAAAGTCGCACCTAGCAAGTACTTTCTTACCAGATACATTAATATCTTCGATTGTTTTTTTGTTTAAAGAAGTCATGTTAGACATCCTTTCATATATTTAATTTTTAATTCAAATGCTAGTTGTCAAATATATAACAACACATAGAATATTTTACACTATATTTTGCATATTTTCAAGTATAAATTTCAACAATACTTACAATATATTAATGCATTTTATGGGTCATAGTGCTATCTTCTCTTTTTCCCTTTAAAGCATACACCAATTAAGTCGGGGCCGCTATTAATTGTGATCGCTGCGCCCGTATAATATGTGTGTTCTGGCGGGTAGCCGAGCTTTTTAGGTAGCTCTTTTTCCAATTCGTCGGGATAGCCATCAAGCGCAGCTCTGATAATGCTATAAGGCGTTTCCGGAATAATTCTTTGAACAACTTGTTCTACAATACTAGGTATAATTTTTTTATCGCCACGGACTTTCTCACATATATTTGATTCACCATCTATCATTGATATGATCGGCCTTAATCCAATCAACTCACCCATGAAAGCAGCGGCGGCGCTCACCCTACCCGATTTCTTAACATACTTCAATGTATACGGAGCAAAATACACCTCGACCGATGCGAACCAATCCTCTAAATAATCTATAATCTCCTGCACATCAATGCCTTTTTGAATCCTTTTAGCCGCCTCAATCACTGGATAACCATATCCTGCGGTATAAGTATGTGAGTCAATATTGTAGATATTCATTTTTTCACGTGCTTCGGGGTAATCATCGTAAAAAGATTCTGTTGCCATCAAGGATGCAGAATAGGTGTTTGATCCAGTCGAATTGATGGAAACATGGATTAAATCTGTCACACCCTCATCGTAAAGCTCCTTATAAACATCTTGAAATTGAATTTGTGTTATCTGTGCTGTCGAAGGAATTTCCTCCTCAGTTTGAAGGATTTTATAAAATTCTTCATTCGTGAAATCAATTCTTTCTAGATACCCTGTTTCACCCACTGTTATGGGAAAAGATAGGATCTTAATGTTCAGCTCTTTTTCTAATTCAGCAGGTATATCCGATGCCGAATCTGTAATTATGCGGATATTACGCATTATCAATACCTCCACTCATTGTTATTTTATCTATATTAGATGATAAATTAGGATAATTCCATTGCCGCAATACCTCATACGCTGCTACGGCGACTGTGTTCGATAGGTTAATACTTCTTGCCTCATTTACCATCGGTATTCTAACGCAGTTCTCTTTATGCGCAAGTAGTATCTTCTCATCTATGCCTTTATCCTCTCTACCAAAAAAGATATATACCTTATCTGGATATTTTACATCGCTATGGGTAGTTGTAGCTTTTGTTGTAAAAAAGTAAAAAGCACCGTCATTTTTATTATAAAACTCATTTATATCATCATAATAAGTAATGTCAAGCATATGCCAATAATCAAGGCCAGCACGCTTTAATTTAGTATCGTCAATAGCAAAGCCCATTGGCTTAATGATGTGAAGTCTTGATCCAGTGACGGCGCAAGTCCTTGAAATATTACCGGTGTTTTGTGGTATTTGCGGTTCAATTAATACAATATTTAATTCGGGCATAGTAATTGCCTTTCTTTAATTTTTTTAAATTTTATAGATTAGTATAATCTTTCATAGTTATATTGCTTGTGAGCCATTCAAGACATGGCTCAATCATTAGACCTTCACGAGGTTCACTGCCATAACCGTATGTTGTTTTTGCGGCTAGTTCAATAAATCCCGTTGCTCTATTCATTGCAATTGGCAGGCTCTCTCCACGCAGTAATGCGCCAATTAGGACACTTGCATATATATCGCCCGTACCCGGATAATGCACTGGAACATAGTCGCATCTTACCCGCCAAAATGCACCACTATTCTTATCATAACCAATATTGCACTTTTCTGCGCCTGCTAGAACAATCCCAGTAATAACAACGATTGAAGGGCCAATTTCGGCAAGCCTAACTAGCCAGCTTTTAGCCTGAGTTGAAGTCATTGGTGATACAGGATAATCTTCGTTCAATAGCATTGACGCCTCCGTCACATTCGGTGTGATTATATCGGCTATTTCGACTAGTTCGCACATTCTCTTTTTCATCTCGGTAGTGTATGTTCTATATAATTTACCGTGATTACCCATTACAGGATCGACAACTTTCAGCGCATCTTTATATCCATCGAAAAATTCCCTACAATGGTCGATTTGATTTGCCGATGCTAGGAATCCGCTATATATACAATCGAAGTTGATTTGCAATCTTTTATAATGCTCATATGAAGGAATCGTGTAATCGGTCAAGTCCCTAATCACAACATCGCCGAATCCGCCCGTATGTGTCGATAGAACGGCAGTGGGAATTGGACAAACCTGCGATCCCATCGCCGACATTGTCGGCAGTATTACGGATAGAGAGCATCTGCCGAATCCAGAGAGATCATGTATAGCGGCGACTTTCTTCGGTCTCCCAAGCATTGGACATCCTCCCTCTAATTATAGTTGATTTTCTAGCAAAAAAACGCAAAATTTTATATCAATATTATACAACAAAAAAGTTCATATTGCAATACCAAGAGATTTAAGGAATGAATTTCAGCTATATTATCTATTATAACCGATTCTACGCAATTACTTTGGCAAAATGTTTCTTGTTTTAATATCTCTATCAAGGTAATAATAATAATGCAGTAAGCGAGAAAGGTGGGATAGATAAATGGCAAAAAATAAAGCTTATTCCGTTGCTAAAGGTGTCGCTGCTGGTGTGGCAATTGGTGCCGCAACTTATATGGCGTCAAATGCGATGAATAATAAAGGGAAAATTATGAAGAAAAATGCTGGTAAAGCCTTAAAGGCGGTAGGTTCAATCATACAGACCTTCCAGAGCTAACTAGCATTATAAACGAAGAAATTAACTCGATAAAATCCGCTACCATAATTGGCAGGGTTGCTAAGGACAGTTATGTTTTATAGGAACGCTGAGCATTGCGAAGGGCAAGAGAATCGAGAGAGGTTTAGGCTTCTCTCTTTTTCTTTTGGTATAGCTGCATCTGATATCCTACTATAAAAATCAAAACCGTATCTTAGATTTTTTCTAAGGTTGCGGTTTTGCCACTTTATGAACTTGTATTGATTCAAACGCCACAAAATGCTATAATATGGTCATAGATAGGAGGATTGGCTATGGGAACTATGATTACATTAGGTGTCGGTAAGTTAGAAATCAATTGGGGCAAAAATGATGTATTTGATAATTTCTGTGATTTGTTTCAACCTGAAGACTGGAAAGACATCAAATACTACTATGCAGACAATATGGTAGAAGTTAAAAAAGGCTACTCACGTAATCTATCCTTGGTTAAGCCTAGATTGGACTTGCTTGGATATACATTGAATAATATTAAAGATATATATGATGGTGTATATAGCGAATATTGTGATGGAATGGGCGAATATGCCGAAGAAGTGCTTACTTTCGAAGAATACTTTAATGTGTTTTCGAAAATTAACCTATCAAAAGTCAATACTTTAACAGAATATGATGATTGGGATTTCGGAGAATATGCTACCAAATGTATTTTTGGGGATAAAGAAATCCAACGGCTGTTAAAAAGGTATGGAGATGGACGCGGCGGTGTATTTTATGAAAATCTCCCACCAAGATTGCTTATTAGAGTGTTGTGTGAAAATCCAACGGCAAAAGATTTACCCCTACAATGGTATATGCTAGATCATGTGGAAAGCGGTTGGTCTAAAGAGGAGGATTTAGCACCGCGCTTAGAGGATAAACATAAAATTTTGATGGTAACTGAGGGAAAAACCGACACATTTATTTTACAGACTACAATAAACACACTATTCCCCGCAGTATCGGATTTCTTCTACTTTATTGATATGCAAGATAATTACCCATTTACTGGCACAGGAAATTTGTATAATTTTGCATCTGGTTTAACAAAGATAAAAATCCAAAACAAAACCATTATCATCTTTGATAATGATGAGGCGGGAAGATTCTCTTATAAA
>JAAZLM010000197.1 GCA_012799315.1 Clostridiales bacterium
CTCTCAATATTAAAATCATACCTACATATATAATTATAAACTACAAACCTAAATATGTAAAGATTTTTTTGCATGACCTATCATTTTAAAAGCAAATATGTTATAATGGACTTTACATATTTATAAAGCATAGGGGGCTAATTATGACAAGATTTTCAGGTGAAAAGTGCATTGTATGTTCTGAGGAGTTCAAGAAGGACGACACTATTGTAGTATGTCCCGAATGCGGAACACCTTATCATAGAGATTGCTACGATAAAGAGGGAAGATGTATTAACGATGATCTTCATTCAAGCGGTGAATCATGGCAGCCACTAAGGGAAGAAATCAACGATGCGATAGATGAGCGCAAATGCACCCGTTGCGGCGCTCTCAATCCGCCGAGCGGCTTATTTTGCGACGTATGCGGAACGCCGCTGGACAAGGTTGTCAACGGTAGGGAATCGATGGAAGAACAAATACCTAATCCGATGCGGACAATGCCACTCAACCCATTCATAAATCCTTTCGGTGGAGTGAATCCAGATGAAACGATTGAGGGAGTATCGGCGACAGAAATAGCTATTTTTCTAGGGCAGAGTACGCATTATTTCTTGCCACAATTTAAGCGCCTTTCAACTAAGAAAAGTATCTTTTCATGGAATTGGGGCGCATTCATGCTCAACTACTTCTATGCCTTTTTTAGGAAGTTGAATGGCTTTGCGGTGGCGGCGTTCATCTTAATAGCTACAATACAAATACCATCGACAATAGTAATACTTGACGAATATTTCAAATCAATGTCTTTTTTTTCAAGAACATTCAATCCTGTTTTAGTTGAGAAAATGATGAATCTTTCCGGTGGAGTTGCGGTAATAGTCCTAATAGCAAGGTTTCTTATAGGGGCACTTTTCAACTGGTTTTATATGAAATATACGGTAAAAACGATAAAATCAATTAAAGAGCGTTATGAGGATACACAGCAGTACCATGTAGCATTAGCTAAAAGAGGCGGCACATCATTGAAGGGAATCCTATGGGTATTTGCCTTACAAGCTATTATGTACGGATTTTTATTGCTCATGTTTTTTAAATAGTAAATTTTAAGGGGGGAGAGACTAAAGTCTCACAAATATGAAAGTTAAAAAGGCGGTAATTTTAGCAGCAGGACTCGGGACAAGAGTTCTACCAGCGACAAAATCTTCACCTAAAGAAATGCTTGCAATTGTCGACAAACCGGCAATTCAGTACATAGTTGAAGAGGTAGTAAATAGCGGAATTAAAGAAATTCTCATAGTTGTAAGCAGGGGAAAATCGGCGGTACAAGATCATTTTGATAGATCGCCGGAGCTAGAATATGCATTGAAGAATTCGGGCAAGAAAGAACTATATGATGAAGTGCTTGAAATCGCAAATCTAGCGAATATCCAATACGTTCGCCAGCAGGAAATGCTCGGTACAGGCAACGCAGTAATGTATGCTAGGACTTTTGTTGGCGATGATCCTTTTGTTGTGCTATATGGCGATGACGTCATTATCGGAGACGATCCAGCAACGGCGCAAGTGTGCAGAGCATATGAGGAATTTGGCAAAGGCGCAGTAGCGATGAAAGAAGTTAGCACTGAGCTTGTAATGAAGTATTGTTCACTAGACACTAAAGGTATCCGTGATAATGTATACGAAGTATCTGACATGGTGGAGAAGCCCACCCTAGAGCAGATCATCTCCAATTTTGCTATTTTAGGCAGATGCGTTTTACCGGCAGAAATATTCGATATACTTGAAGATATTCCACGAGGCGCAGGGGGAGAATTCCAGCTCACCGATGCGATGAAAGTTCTATCCCAGACTAAAGGCATGGTAGGTGTTGACTTCACAGGAACAAGATACGACATGGGCAGCAAACTCGGCATATTGCAAGCGGCTGTCGAAGTTGGCTTAAAGCATAAGGAAATAGGGGAAGACTTCAAAGAATACCTCAAAGAAGTTTGCAAAAGGTATTAATAAATGTTGACAAGCCTATAATATTCTGATATAATTTTAATGTTATCCTTGCCCATATAAAAATATGGGCCAAAGACCAGAAGGAGGTGTATATAATGCCAAAAGTAACAGGTTCGTATGAAACCATCATTATCTTCAGCCTATCAAAAGGTGAAGAAGCAGCAAAGACTTTAGCAGAAAAGTTCAAGGCGTTAATTGAGGAGAACGGAACTATCGATGAAATCGATGAATGGGGAAAGCGCAGATTAGCTTATCTAATTAATGACGAAACCGAAGGATTCTATGTTCTTTATAACTTCAATTCTAAGCCTGACTTCCCAGCTGAGCTTA
>JAAZLM010000198.1 GCA_012799315.1 Clostridiales bacterium
AAAGACGGTAGCTTTTTTTGTGCAAATTCCTCTATTAACATATATGCCCGATAAAAGGTTGACAAAATATGCAAATAGATATATAATAGATGAATGGGAATATAGCATTTTTTTAGGAGTGATGAAACAATGGTATTTACCGTTGATGTTGGCAATACTAATATTGTACTTGGTGCATTCGATGAAGATGATCTCGCATTCGTTTCCCGCATTTCGACCGATCCGTCTAAGATGGCAGATCAATATGCGATCGATTTCGCCGATATCTTAACGTTATACGGGTATTCGCCCCGCCTATTCGATGGAGCGATTATCTCATCAGTCGTTCCGCCGCTAACACCTATTATAAAAGAGGCCGTTGAGAAGTTATTAAGCTGCAAAGTCTATGTTGTTTCCCCCGGTATTAAGACGGGGCTAAATATCAAGATTGACGATCCGGCGATGCTCGGCAGTGATTTAGTATGTGCGGCAGTATCGGCACTTGATAAGTATGAATTACCGTGTATAATCTTCGACCTTGGCACGTCTACCACGACATCGGCGATTGATAAGGACGGTTTATTCCTTGGTGGATCCATCTATCCCGGGGTGCAAATCTCGCTAGATGCTCTTTCATCTAGGACGGCGCAACTGCCATTCATCAGTATGGAAACAGTGGATAAGGTGATCGGCACAAACACAATCGACTCGATGAAGTCGGGCATTATCCTCGGAACCGCATCATTACTTGATGGTATGGTTCTAAGATATAGTGAAGTATTGGGCGGTGAGCCGACTGTAATTGCGACGGGCGGATTAGCCTCAATGATTATACCGCATTGTAGATGCGATATAATCGTCGATAACAACCTCATGATTGATGGGCTGTATCGGATATATAAGAATAATGCGCTGTAAATTTCTATTCTCCTGGACTTTATTGCTATCAATTCCCAAAAAGTATGCACTGCATTACATATTGTGAGCAGTAGCAAGGAGGAATTCATATGTCAAAAGTTACAAGTAAGAGTAACAATGTTCGGAAGCTGGTCATGCTTTCATTATTCGTTGCGATCCTATTCGTGTTTAATCTAACGGGGATCGGCTTTATTCGGATGCCGTGGGGTATTGCAATTACAATAATGCATATACCCGTCATCATAGCATCAATTACTATGGGCCCTGTCTATGGTGGAGTTGCTGGTTTAGCATTCGGGCTTATAGCAATGTTTGAAGCAACTTTCAGAGGAGGGGCAGCAGATATTCTATTTTCACCAGTAGCAAGTGGCAACCCCCTCGGCTCGATTTTCCTGTGCATCGTGCCACGAATTGTGCTCGGTATTGTTGCAGCACTAATATTCAGGGCAATTATGCGATATACTAAGAATTCGATAGTGTCTGCTGGCATCGCCGCTGCATTTGCAACATTCCTTCATTCGGCGATGGTGCTGCTAAGTCTATCGATAATATTCAGCGCATTCCCACTTAAAGAAGTTATTGCTATCATTATCGGCATCAACTGCATTGTAGAAGTAGTCGCTGCAATTGTGATAAGTGTCGCACTTGTTAAGCCATTAATGCTTATGTGGCGGCGCATGATGGCATCTTAGATTAACACAATAACTTAAGCACTGCATCACAAATGTGAGCGGTAGCGTGGTTTCTATTGGAGGTATTATTATAAATAGAGTAGAGCATATTTTCGATCCCGTATATGATGAAAATTCGCAAATACTGATTCTTGGTACGATTCCATCGCCAAAATCACGGGAGTACGGATTCTATTACGGACATCCGCAAAATCGCTTTTGGCGCATTATGTCCGATGTGATGCGCGCTCCTTTGCCGAATACTATTGAGGAGAAGAAAAACTTCCTACTTCGGCATCGCATAGCATTATGGGACGTATTAGCATCATGCGATATTACGGGGGCAAAGGATAGCAGCATTAGAAATGCTGTCGCAAACGACTTCAGTGAGATTTTATCAGCCTCATGCATTGCTGCAATTTTCACAACTGGAATGAAGGCAACAAATCTATATCAGCAGCTATGCTATCCTAGAACGAATGTACCATCAACTTATTTACCTTCAACAAGCCCTGCAAATTGCGGGAATTTCACATATGATGAATTGGTGAGCGAATACAGTAGAATTCGCAACTATCTGAAATAGATAAAGCCGGTAGAATTAAATCTACCGGCTTTTCATTTTACATCGCTATATCTTCAGGATCGTACCTATCATATGCTTTATCATTCTTCTCAACAGTATAGTCTTTTGAGAAATCCTCTAAAATGCCTTTGAGCTCATCGCCCTTATAAACTTCAAGGATTTTCGCCCTATTCTCTGCTAGATAATCGCTGCGTTCTTTCATATCAAGTCTAAGGAATATATAATAATACTCATCGCCCTCAAAGAAAGTCGGCTCGCCGATTTTCAAATCAGAATTTAGGAATTCCATCACCTTGGTGGGATGTGCCTTTGAGTCCTTTTTAAGAATACTCTCCTTAGCATAGATATCTTCTTCCTCGTCGTCATCGTCGTCATCGGCGCTATCTTCAGCAGCCTGCGTATCGGACGTTTCGGTTGTGGTGGTCGGATTCGCCTTTTCAACTTCTTCTTCACGATGCTCTGCATATTCGTCAATCAACTTGTCGAAGTCCTCGCCCGCTTTAGCTCTATCAAGATAGTCATTAGCTAGATCCTTAATATCCGCCCTATCTTCACTTTTGATAATATCGCCGCTACCATCTTTTAACGGGATTGAAATGCTCTTATAACGAATAAATTCATCGTCAAGGTATGTCATAAGCTCCTCATCATCGACGGCATTAATTCCGCCCTTGCCATATAGCTTATCAAAAATTAGCTTGTACATATAATCCGATTTAGCTATATCGTTATACGATTGCTCGCTTATGCCCACTTCTTCAAAACTCTTTGCGTATGTTTCCCATATAGATTGAACTTGATTATTTATCATGCTTTTATCATCGCTCGATAGTGATAATTCCAGCTCGTCGAATTTGCGAAGAATGCCAACATAATTCTTGCAATATTCAGTTGCCTTATCCTTTATCCATTCTTTTGCGGGCTTGTCCTCGATGTCGATGCCCCAAATATCTTCTTTCCCGGCGATCTGCTGAGCATCACTAATAGCATTTTGTAGGTAGTATATATAAATACCTGCTTTAATATTCATGCCGTCGATTATCGCCGCATTGCTAGTATCACTTCCGCATGCGACTGCTGAAAGCATAATGCCGACAGTAATCACTCCAGCAATTATTTTTCTAAATAAAGACATAATTCTCCCCCTGTTTATTTTATTGCACTGATAAATTAAAATATGCCAAATATCCATAACAATTATACCGCAACTTAGCCTAAAAGTCCATACATTTTATTAAAATTTATGTGGATATTTAGGTATTCGTTCGCTTTAACGTATTATCATATAGCTTTATCAATGCTTTACATCATCATATATGTTAAAGGGGACGGAATTTACACCGCCCCCTTTGCTAATCTATCGCTCTACAATGAACCATAGTCTTGCTCGTGAATTTTGATTGCAACCATAGTTCTTATTAATATAAGAATTGCGAACTACAACCGCTCTCATGAATCGTGGTATACGGCACGGAACAATGCTATCCATTCGGCAGCCCTCAAGGCAGAGAATCTCAGGATCGTTGATAAAATTCCTACCATCGTAACTACTTTGAATACAAACTGAAATCGGCAATTGCTCAAGATTCTGCGCATATATCACCACCGATCTTGCATTGCACATATTAATAACCGGTGTCGCCACTATCTGATCACGCAACCACATATCACATATAATTTCTGCAATATTTGAATTACCACATTTAAAAACATTCCTATTAACATTAACTAATCTCTTACTCGTCATCTAATCACCATCTTCTAGAGTAAATTCTTCTTACGGGTGATATTACTCCCCCATTATCATCATATGCGGCTAATTGCAAATGTAGCATTGCGGATAACTTTGCATTGTACTCCAAAATAGTGTATAATGAATTCATCTTAATATTTCGCACTTAACAAAAAAGAGAAATCTGATTTGAAAAGGAAGAATTTAATGAATAATATTGATTTAATCGATAAATTACATCGTGATAGGCACCTCGGCGGTAGGGATCTGCTCCAATTAATTAGCACAGTTGATGATGATGAGCTGCTCTACATTAACAAAATTGCAAGGGATGTGCGCCGCCGCTCCTATGGTGATAGGGTCTTCATGCGTGGGCTAATTGAGTTCACAAATTACTGTAAGCAGAATTGCCTCTATTGCGGATTGCGTGCCGGTAATAGGGATGCTCAGCGCTACCGTCTAACACCTGAGCAGATCCTTGCCGTTTGCGGGCAGGGGTATTCCCTCGGTCTGCGTACATTTGTTTTACAGGGCGGAGAAGATGATTATTTCACCGATGATTTAATGGTGGAAATTATCCGCATGATAAGGAGCAAATTCCCCGACTGTGCTATTACCCTTTCCATCGGTGAGAAGTCAAGGGAATCATATTTGCGGTATTATAATGCTGGTGCAAATAGGTATCTTCTTCGTCATGAAACAGCATCCGAAGAATTATTTTCATCACTGCACCCAAATCATGAATTCGAATCACGTCGCCAATGCCTAATCCATCTTAAGGAAATTGGATTCCAAGTTGGTGCTGGTTTCATGGTCGGTCTGCCAAATCAAACCAATGATGACTTAGTTAAGGATATTCTCTTTCTAAGGGAATTATCACCGCATATGATCGGCATTGGCCCCTTTGTTCCGCATAGGAGCACGCCGCTCGCTTCATCGAATGCCGGCACAGTGCAGCAAGTCATGTTGATGCTATCAATTCTGCGGTTAATGCTGCCGGATGTGCTACTACCGGCTACAACGGCGCTCGGTGCAGTCGACAATTCGCATGGGCAGATCCTTGCCCTGAATGCTGGCGCAAATGTCGTCATGCCGAATTTGACGCCGACGGATCAGCGATCAAAGTATTTACTCTATGATGGCAAGGTATTTGTATCCGATAGGGTATCCGACGGGCTTGACTTTATGGTGCAAAGGATCGAAAGCATCGGTCTTATTC
>JAAZLM010000018.1 GCA_012799315.1 Clostridiales bacterium
AGATGTATTTAAAAAACTAGAAGAATATTTAGATGGAAAGATAAAAATCACGAATGTTGATTTTACTGTCGCTGGACTAGAAGTAGCCTATCAGGCAAAATCGCAAACCGCACCGGCGGATTATGTTAAAGCGCTGAATGAAAGTGATTATTTCGATAATATAATTTATAGTGGATATAAAACAAGTGGCGAAGATGAATATGATACTAAGTTTACTATCATTGCAAATGTAAAGGGCGGTGAAATAGAGTGAGTTTATCAAGTAAAGAAAAAGTAATGGTATTTGTGTTAGTTATACTTACAACATGGGTACTGGGAATAATGTTTATTATTAAACCTAGTTATACTGCAATGAATGAAAAGCAGGAAACTTTATCAGCTAAAATTGCAGAAAAGCAAGAGACAGAACAAAAGATTAAAGATGGAGCTGCGCTGAAAACAAGGATTAAAAAGGCAAAGCGTGAGGGCAAGGAATCAGCAGAAAAGTTCTTCCCTCATACTAAGGATTTCGAGGCTGATAAATATGTATATAAGATTTTAGATGATAAGAACATAGATATTAGCGAGTTCAAGATTTCGATACTTGATATTCACGAGCTAGAAATTTATGAATACCAGCCAAACGATCTTTCATACGCCATAAAAGACTATATCAATTTGGGCGTTGCGTCCGGTGATGGCAACGATGCAGCCGACACGGCGCAGGATAATGCCAATGCTGAAACCGCCACAGATTCCGACAATGCTGAGAATAGCGAAGATGGCGGCGCGGCACCTAAGGAAGAGCCTGAAACAAACAGTGAAACTGTCGCTAAGATAAGTGTTGAGGCTAGTATTGATGGTAAATATAAGGATGTAAAAGCAATACTAGATACTATTGCAAACGATGAAAAGACAATTCATACCCAGAAATATAATATCGTGGAAAAAAGCAAAGATAAATTCAATGGTACAATCGTAGTCGATTTTTACTGCATTGAGCAGGTCGAGGTAGAAGAATAGAAACAATGCCGACATAAAGGGTGATTACATGAAGAGCATGATAAATAAAATACATAAGAAGGACGGTTCAGTCTTATTCACCGTTTTAATTGTAATGACGGTGGTAATAATTCTTGCAACTGCATCCCTCACTATGACTTCCGTTGCTCATAGTACAGCTGTAAATGAATATCGTTCACAGCAAGCTTATTATACAGCAAAATCTGCTCTTGATGGAGTTGTAGAATATCTTCGTGCTGCTTCTACGACAGAACCTATTGTCGCCGAAATAGAAAAAATGGCGGTCAATGGTACTTCCATAAAAGGACAATGGTCTGATGATACGAACGATGGAATTGGTAAATATAAAATAGACCTATATTCGATAGAGGACGATGATGAACTCATCAAAGTTACCTCAACATCTGAATATCTTGGGAAAACTTCCAGCGTGACGGCGATTATCAGAGCAACTGAAGTATACCGCAGGTTTGACGGTGTATTCACATCGACTGGGCAGAATGCCACCACTGACACATTATCACCACCCGTCATTGTGGGTAAGTCTAGTTTCGATATACCTGAAATCATATTGCAAAGTGGTGTAACCCTTGGCGGAAGTGTGATTAACACCGGAGATATCAAGCTTTTGAACGGTTTTAAGATCAACAATGCGACCGCTGATGGTAAAATTGATATTGTCACAGCGAAGGATCTCTATGTTTCTGCGCCTGCAAGTGGCGGAGTACTTGATGGAACTATATATGTTGGTAGGAATATGAAAGTGGATAATTCGGGGGCTAGAATTGGCAGTGTTGCCGATCCCGTGGATATTTATGTACATGGCGATCTAGACACCCAATTCGCTAACTACTATGGAGTCCTATATATAAACGGCAACTTAACTGTAAGAGGTAATGCCAATTTCTATCAGCCTGTTTATGTGAATGGTAATTTGGATTCATCCGGCGGGGCAAGATTCCACGGGGGAGTAAATGTCGTTGGCGATGTTGTGAATCTTAGTGGAAATACCACGGGCGGGCCATACGAGGTAACCTATGGTGGATCTATTGCTCCTGATATATCGAGTGATTATGTTGCTACAAATAGCAGCGTAAGAAAATGCGACATGAACGAGTTATACGAAGAATTAGGAACAATCGTTAGAGGGAATGTATATACTCCTTGGATTATCGAAGAGGATAAGTTCGAGCCAGCTGTATATGATATCAAAATTGGCACACTATACGGCGATGCCGAATATAAGATGAACTACACTATTGATGATAGTGGTGTGATTACAAGTTATGCGTACACAAATGATAGCGGTAAGAACTTGAACTTTGATACAACGGGCGGCGACCTATGTATAAAAGTAGTTAACCCGAATGCTGACAAATCAGCACACGAATTTACTTTTGGCGGTAATATCAATATTAATATTATCGGGGATAATGATGTATATTTCCTATTAGATGAGGGAGTATCATTCAAGCATATGGCTTATGCCGGCGATAAAATCGGCGTCGGCGGAACAGGCAATCCCCAATTTTATATGATCTCTAACAGTGATGACATTACGATAGATTTTTCCAATACA
>JAAZLM010000199.1 GCA_012799315.1 Clostridiales bacterium
CCACGTCTGGTATGATTCGCCTTAAAGAACTTTGTCTTAATCCTCGGTAGATCCGTCGCACTAATGCCACAACCTGTATCGCTAACTACAATTTCTATATATGCGCCCTTTTCCGCCGCCTCGATCGTCACGCAACCGCCAGCATCAGAATATTTAATTGCATTATCTATAATATTTATAAATACTTGTCTTAATCTATTTTTATCACCATGAATGAACGGGAGAAGTTCCGGTTCATTATAGATGATCTCAATGCCCTCACGTTTAGCCTTTTCCTGATAAATTAGCACCGCTTCACCAAGTTCTGCCAATATATCCATGTTGGATTTAAGCATATTAAATCGCCCGTTCTGAATACGGGAAAAGTCAAGTAATTCCTCCACCATTGACGATAGTCTTTCGGATTCGCTCGATATAACTCGCATACCCTTCTTAATTGTTTCCTGATCGTCAATATCGTCAAGTGTTTCCGCCCATCCTTTTATCGCTGTTAAGGGCGTTCTCAATTCGTGAGATACAGATGAAATAAAATCATTTTTCACCTGTTCGGCATTGGACAACTCATCCGCCATATAATTAATTATATCGGATAGTTCGCCAATTTCATCATTACTTCTCTTATCAATTCTAACGGAAAAATCCCCCACCGCAAGCCGCCTTGCAGTGACGCCAATTTGGCGAACGGGCATTACTATCGATTTAATGAAGTAAAATCCGGAGAATATCATCAGCGCAAGCACAAATGCGCATCCGATAGTTATCGCTATTACAAGCGCCTTTATTTGGCGGTCAACCTCTACAAGTGATACGACAAGGCGCATTGCGCTATATCCACTTTGGTTCTCGGGGACTAGCACCGTTATCGCCATGATCTTCTCCCCGTTTGCCAATTTCCCCACTTGATAGCCCGTTCTGCTACCGCTCTCCGCCTCTATTGCTTGTCGGTAGTCTGGCATATCCATCCCCCCCGATGCGGAGAATCCGCTCGAAGTTAGGACAACTCTGCCACTTTTATTCACTGCCATTAGTTCCATGCTTTCCTTCTCGTCGAATCCTTCAACCATGTTTCTAACCTCCGCTGCGAAGTTAGTTCCGGTATCTTGTGAATGACGGAGCATGACACTTGAAATAACATTCATTCTTGAGTTTAAATACTGCTTGACTGAATTGTAATAATAGTTTTGGATAAAATACGCCGCCGCTATATCGACAACTACAAGTAGCAAAAAGATTACACCGACACTGTTTATTAGCCAGCGCCTAGTTATGCTTCTTCTACCCAATTCATGAACTCCCCCTTCAGTGCAGTATTCCTATATTGAAATTATGCATTCCACTTATAACCATATCCCCATATAGTCAATATAAATTTCGGATTCGATGGTTCATCCTCAATTTTCATTCTCAATCTTCTTATATTAACATCGACTATCTTATCGTCGCCATAATACCCCTCACCCCAAATATGATTGAGGATGCTCGTTCTATCAAGTGCTGTGTTCTGATTTCCTAGAAAATACTCCATTATTTGATACTCGACCTGCGTTAGGTCAATAGGCTCATTATTCTTTGTGATTGTCCTGCTTTTCGGATTTAAAACGAATGGGCCGGATACAATATCCTTGATTTGCGCCGCCTTTTTCTCCGTCATTGTTACCCGTCGATAGATAGCATCGACCCTAGCAAGTAATTCCGACGGGCTGAATGGCTTTGTAACATAGTCATCGGCACCTATCATTAGTCCGCTCACCTTATCCATTTCCTGCGTCTTAGCCGTTAGCATTATTATGCCAAGTGTGCTACTCTTCTCACGTAATTTCTTACACACGGTGAATCCATCGATACCGGGCATCATGATATCGAGCAGCGCAACATCGAAATTGCCATTTTCGTTGTCGAATACTTCTAGCGCCTTTTCCCCTGAATCAACATCTACAACGTTATATCCC
>JAAZLM010000200.1 GCA_012799315.1 Clostridiales bacterium
AAATATACAATTAAAGTATAAGAATGGAGGAATATTAATGAAAGTTATTATTATCGGCGGAGTTGCAGGCGGAGCATCTGCGGCTGCACGACTAAGAAGAAATAATGAAGATGCCGAGATCATCGTTCTTGAACGGGGGGAGTTCATATCTTATGCGAATTGTGGACTGCCGTATTATATCGGCGGCACAATCAAGAATAAGGAAGACCTAACACTACAAACGCCGGAGAGCTTCAATGCGAGATTCAACATAGATATTAGGGTGCAATCCGAGGCGACAAAGATCGATCCCGACAATAAGAAGATAACTATTTTAGATAAAAAGACGGGCAAATCCTATGAGGAAAGCTATGATAAACTCATGCTATCGCCCGGTGCCGAACCAATTATACCTAAAATTGATGGTATAGATAATGATAAAGTCTTTACATTAAGGACGATACCCGACACTTATCGTATTAAGGAATATATCGATAGAAAAGCGCCAAGGAGCGCCGTGGTCGTCGGCGGTGGATATATCGGCATCGAAATGGCGGAGAACCTCCACGATGCGGGGGTAGATGTAACAATCGTCGAATTAGCCGATCATATCATCGGCGCCATTGATTATGATATGGCGTGTGAAGTGCACAACCACATCAGGGATAAGGGGGCGAAACTCATCTTGAACGATGCTGTAAAAGCGGTTGAAGATGGGGATCCGTTAACTGTTAGGCTGACCGATTCAAGCATAGAAGCGGATATGGTGATATTAGCGGTCGGTGTGCGCCCCGATACTGATTTTGTAAAATCAGCAGGGATTGAAGTTAATGATAGGGGTTCTATTATCGTCAATGAACGAATGCAGACGAATATCCCCGATATATATGCGGCGGGCGATGCTGTCGAAGTGATGGAATACGTCACAAAGACTAAGGCATTCATACCGCTCGCCGGGCCTGCAAATAAGCAGGGAAGAATCATTGCCGATCAGATATGCGGCATAGATAGCACATATAAGGGCACGCAAGGAACATCGATCCTAAAATGCTTCGATCTTACGGTTGCGTGCACGGGCATTAATGAGAGAATGGCAAAATCACAAGGAATAGATTATGAAAAATCATTCACTTATTCTGCCTCCCATGCTTCATATTACCCTAATGCAACTGATATGTCAATAAAACTTTTATTTGATAAAAGTGACGGTAGAATATTGGGTGCGCAAATCGTCGGTAGAGATGGCGTAGATAAGAGATGTGACGTAATAGCGACAGCGATTAGAGCGAATATGACGGTATATGATTTAACGGAGCTAGAGCTATCCTATGCGCCGCCGTATTCATCGGCTAAAGATCCGGTTAATATGGCTGGATATGTAGCAGAAAATATCCTCGATAATCGTGTCAAGGTGTACCATTGGCATGATGTTAATAGCATTGATGCAAGTATGGGGACTTTACTCGATGTTAGGACATCGGAAGAATATGATTATGGAACGATCGAAGGATATGAATCCATTGACCTTGATGAATTAAGGCGCAGTATTGATAAACTTGATAAATCAAGGCCTGTATATGTTACCTGTCAAATAGGGCTCCGTGGCTATATAGCATGTAGGATGCTCACTCAACATGGGTTTGAATGTTATAATTTATCCGGCGGTTATAGATTATATCATGAAATTTATCACGGAGATGAAGATAGGATATTGGAAGTAAATATTGAAACACAGAGGTAGCTATATCACGCATTGAAAAAGCAACAGCGACCAAAATCGGCGCTGTTGCTTTAATAATCTATCCACGTAAGAATTTAATATATAACCAGTTTTTTAGCCTATTCGGCAGTATGGCAATGAACAACTGCCCTAGAACGGCGATAATGAAATCGAGCGGTGACGAAAAACCAATTTTCATAGCATCATACCTTGATTTAATTACTGCCGATGTATTCTTCAATGTACCCCGCCTAGCATAGGCATCGGAATTAAGGCGGAAGTAGACTAGCCCCTCATCAATATTCTTAGACTTTGCGCCATTATGTAGGAGCCGTATAAATAGATCATAATCTTCGCAACGTTTCAGTCCACTATATCCGCCAGCGGATAGAACGGTACTTTTTTTATACACTACCGTCTGATTATTGAATGGGGATCGCCTTTTAGCGAATTTGACAATATCATCGTGGGCGGTCGGCACCTCTCTAACAGCGGTAATATTCGATATATCACCATCGAATTCCACCAGTTGCGAACCGATAATGTCGAGTTCACCATCTAATTGGAATTCCCGTATTTGCAATTCGCATCTATCTTTTCTTGAGATGTCATCAGCGTCCATTTTGACGATGAGTTCGCACTTACATTCGGACAATCCTGCATTTGCAGCGTCGCCAATGCCACGATTCTCCGCCAAACTCACGATACTGAATAGATCGGGATATTGCTTATTAAAATCATCAATTACTTCATCAAGTTCCGGCGTTAATGGCCCATCTTTAACTAGCACGAATTGATACGGGGGGTGGGATTGCTCCACCATACTTTTAATACTTTCGGTTAGATATTCCCGCTTTTCCCTATGGTAGACCGACATTAGAACTGAGTAATCTTCTAATGGGATTTCATTATTAATCCTGCTCAAATAGTTCTCTCTCCAATCAAAATTCAAGGCATATTGACCGCTCAGCTATTTGTATGCTCATGGGGGATAAACACAACTCCACTCCCACGATAGGAATCCTGCTTTATATTAACACTTCTCCTTCTTAAAAAGGTGACATGTATTGTAGAATCACCGTCCCACAATTCGCCGGAAATATAATATCTTCCCTCAATAAGACTATCGGTGCTAATAGTGAATGACAATTTATGATCACCAATTTCCGAATTAAGTGTCTTACCCTCATCACGTTTATCACTTGAATATAGGAGGTTTTTCCCCGCATCGTATACGGAAAAACCGAAATTTATCAGCTGTATATCAACCTTTACCGTGTAGGTGAGGCTGATATGAATATCTTCACCAACGTTGAAGGTATTTGTCTTTTTACCATTTGCATCTTTGATAACTACATTTCTAACATCGAATAAATCACGTGGCGAAACAATCTCATATAATTCTTCGTTCTGCTCTTTTAACTTTGCCTTCTCCTGTTTTAGGAAGTTCTCATATTGGACAACGACATCGCCCAAGTCACCATAATCTATTACTTTCCCTTCGTGGAGCCACATCGCCTTAGTGCAGAATGCTTTTATTGTGCCGAGTGAGTGACTGACGAATAAAATCGTTTTCCCCTGTTGGCGGAATTCCCTCATTCTTTCGATGCATTTTAATCTGAATACATCATCACCAACAGCCAAAACCTCATCAACTAGCAGAATATCGGGATCGACATTGACGGATATAGCGAATCCAAGTCTTGCCCTCATCCCACTTGAATAGGTGCGAACGGGTGAATTAATATGTTCGCCTATATCGGCAAAATCAATTATCTCCTGCAATCTATCTTCAATCTCTTTTCTGCTAAGCCCCATTGAAACACCTTTTAAAAAGATATTTTCAATGCCGGTTAGCTCAAGGTCGAATCCCGACGTAAGTTCGAGCATTGCGGCAATTCTACCATTGACCTTGACGCTGCCTTTAGTTTGTCTAGTTACACCTGTGATAATCTTGAGCAAGGTGGATTTACCGGATCCGTTCCTGCCAAGGATCGCTATTACTTCACCTTTAGGGAATTCGGCATTGACATTCTTCAAAGCATAGAATTCATCATAATGCTTCTTTTTAGTCAGAGCATCCCACACTCTCCAAAGAGGTGAGGAATAGAGTTTATACATCTTTGTAAGATTTTTTATACTAACTGCACTTTGCATTAATCATTCTCCTGTTTTATAAAATATCTGCGAATTCTTTTTCTAGACGTTTAAATAAATATGCGCTAAGGAGTGA
>JAAZLM010000201.1 GCA_012799315.1 Clostridiales bacterium
AACTGCGGCGACCACTTCAAATAATGATAAAAATGCGACTACAACCAACACAGAGAGCGAAATTCAAGAGCCAAGTAAAATAAAAAACACTAAACCTTTTCTCATTGGTGCATTGATTATACTGGGATTTGCGGTAATACTCATCGCATTCATTAGGATTGGGGATAACAGGCAAAAGAATAAATTTACCGGCTTTAAGGAAGATGAGCCAACAAGAGCGGCACATAATATGTATCGCTATATCTTGAAATTGCTTGAGAAGTCAAAGTTTGCCCCGATGGAGGGCGAGCTACCGCAGGAATTTGCAGAACGTGTTGATAGTGAAATCAACTTTGACGATGAAGATATAAGGCTAACGATACTGATGCCAATTTTTGAAGGTAGGGAATTCGGCCTCAACGATGTGAGCGAAAGTGAGCGGGCGATAATGCTGAAATATACGCAATCACTATATGATGTTCTAGTTGGGAAAAAACCAATCTGGGAAAAGGCATATTTAAACTTTATACTCTAATAAATATATGAAAAACTGCTCAATATTGGGCAGTTTTTTTACGTCTTATGTGCAATCTCATAAAAGACGATTTTTATTTCAGTTTTATATTGAATTTGCAGTAAGAATGTGTTAAAATAAGATTGTTAAAATTTTATCAATTAGGGAGAGGGCAGCATGACGGACAATACTCATAGAATGGACGAGATTAATAGCAATAATAAGCTGAATTTAATAGTTTGCATAGGCAGTTCATGCCATTTGCGAGGATCGAGAGATGTGGTACAGATTTTAGAAAAACTTGTCGCTAGTAAAGATGTTGGCGATAAGGTGAATTTAAGCGGATCGTTCTGTATGGGCGAATGCACAAATGGTGTATGTGTTAGCGTTAACGGGAAAAAGTTCTCTTTAACCCCATCGACGACGGAGTCCTTTTTTGAAAAAGAGATTATGGAGGTGCTCAATAAATGAAAATTATCGGTCAACAGAAGGCGAATTGTAAAAACTGCTATAAGTGTATTCGCACCTGTCCTGTGAAATCGATTAAGTTCGAAGAATCTCAGGCTAAAATCATAGATAATGACTGCATACTTTGTGGTAAATGTGTAGCTGAATGCCCGCAAAATGCCAAGACAGTATCGAGCGATTTAGATAAAGTGAAGAAATACATATCCGATGGCGAACGTGTGCTAATTTCGTTAGCTCCCTCATATGTGGGATTGTTCGAGATGCAGTCGCCCGAGCAAATGGCGACAGCATTTGAAAAGCTAGGTGTGTACGGCGTATCAGAAACATCCGAGGGAGCAGCATTCGTATCCAGTGAATATTACCGCCTAATCCATGAGGAGAAGCAGAGGAATATTATAACGACTTGCTGCCCGGTGGTGAACGATTTGGCCGAGAAATACTATCCCGATGTAGTGAAGTATCTAGCACCGGTAGTTTCACCTATGATAGCGCATGGAACACTCCTGCGTCAAAGATACGGGCAGGATGTCAAGATCGTGTTCGTTGGCCCTTGCATAGCTAAAAAGAGGGAAATCAACGACATTCGCCATGATACGAAAATTGATGCAGTACTTACATTCGATGATTTAGTAATATGGCTTGATGAAAATAACATAGACATCGCAAAATGTGAAAAAGGTGAATTCATCAATGCTGACCCAAAAGTGGCGAAATTATATCCTATACCCGGAGGAATTTTAAAGACTGTCAAGACCCTTGGCAATGATAATAATTACAGCTTTATTAGTGTTGATGGTATTAATAATTGTAAGGAACTATTTAAGGCACTCAGCAATGGTAGCTTCCTAGATAGATGCTTCATCGAGATGAATGCCTGTATCGGTGGCTGCGTTAACGGATCTGCTAAAGGGGATAGAGCACGAAATCGCTTTATTGACGATATTAAAGTCAGGAACTTGCAGAAGGGTGGTTGCGCAGAATATCCCGACTATACCGATGAAATCCCCCTACATAAAGATATGGTTAGTAGGCATGGTAATGTAGATATGCCCGAGGAGGATACGATTAGGGCGATACTCAGGCAAATCGGCAAGGAGAATGAGCAGCAAGAATTGAATTGTGGCTCATGCGGTTATCCTACTTGTAGGGAAAAGGCAATAGCAGTGTATCAGGGTAAGGCCGACTTGACAATGTGTATGCCATTTATGAAAGAACGTGCCGAATCTTTATCGAACTATGTTCTGTCCGAAACACCGAATATAACTATCATGGTTGATAAGGATCTTAACATCATAGAATTTAATGAAGCTGCGCAAAAAACATTTGGATTAACC
>JAAZLM010000202.1 GCA_012799315.1 Clostridiales bacterium
AAGATAGTTCAAGCTCCTTTGAATTCCAATCAATTGGTTGGAATTTTATATCTACGCCGAGCTTTTCCCCAACTTTATTAGCTAGATCTATGTCGAATCCGACAAGGTTTTCCGACTCATCACGGAATCCCATCGGTGCAAATGTATCATCAAGACCGACGATCAATTCGCCCTTATCTTCTACGTATTCCCATCCTGATAATGCGCTATCTCCGCCCGAACCTTTGTTACCGGTGCATCCAGCGATAGAACCTGCTAGAACTAATGTTAAAGCTAATGCTAAAAACTTTTTCATAATAATATCCTCCATATATCGTGTCAATTTAATCTGCTAAAGTGATAATACCATGAAATCGTATTCTTGTCAACATAAACGCTTTATTTCGTCGATTTTATGATAAAATTCGACTACTGGACAGGATTTTCCGTATAATTTCACAAAGAAACTACCATCAATTTTGTGTGCGAGTTTTGAAGTTGTAGTATACGAACGAAATTAATACAATAAATATGCAGAATGTAATATAATATGCAAAAAACGCACTTTGTAATCCGCCGGATAGGATGAATAGTGATCCTATTGTGGCAAATATTGGCACAATTATCCCCATCGTTGGGCTCTTTATTTCACCGGCTCTATACATCTTAAATACTTTATAATATAGAATGATGTAGAGTAGGTAACTCATTGCAATAGAAATCTCCGATATATCGGAATTTGGCAATAGGTCAAGTTTCGTAGTTAAGTAGTGCACAATTATCCATATAACCATAATGACATAGGCGTAAATTGCCGAATGTACCGACACACCTAATCTTTCATTAATTGTGCTCAGTCTTTTTGAAAATGGCAATACACTACCACGCAGTGAAAGCGAATACGGTAAACGAATAAAGCCGAGTACAAGCCCATTGACAGTGCCCATTACAGATATAATCACAAATACTAATATAGCCTTTGCTCCAAAACTGCCCAGCAATTTAGATGCGACATAGCTGACGTGTTCATCGCCGAGCGCCATAACTTTATCGGCGCCGATATACGATGTTACTCCTAGAAAATACATCACATAGACAATTAATACGAAAATTGGCGCTAGAATTAATGCAAGTGATAGATTCTTTTTAGATTTATCGATTTCGTGGGCGATCGATGTCGACACTACCCAGCCGTCATATGAAAATGCAATTGGCCCGACTGCAGTTATCCACGCCGCACCTACAACTTGACTTGATGAGGCATGCCTCAACCCTTCAAGCGGATTGCCAAAAATCAGACCCAACACAGCAATAGAAATCAGCGGTATCAACTTTATTACCGTGGTAACATTCTGGAATGCGCCTCCGAACCGCCTAGACAAAATATTGTATATAAAACAAATCGTTAAAAATGCGAATCCTATTAGAATTTGCAACTCAAGTGATAGATCCCATGCGAATAGGATTGAGAGATATATCCCAATAACCCACGATACCACCGCCGATAAAGTCGGATAGTATATAAATGTTTGGAACCATCCGAATCCGCAAGCGAGCCTCTTGCTCCCGAATTCCTCAAAATAAGTAATCACGCCACCCGCTCTATCAGTGCGGGATGATAACTGGCTAAGGCACAGCCCACCGAATATGATGCTGATCGCACCTAGCACAAACACAAGTACACCGAGCGGAACGCTCCCACCCGTTGCGATTAAGATATTATCGCTTTTGAAAAAAATCCCCGAGCCGATGCAAACACCGACTATCATTGCTATGGCGGTAATTACACCATACTTCCCATTTTCTTTTTTCATAAGTCCCCCTAAATCAAAATTTTAATGTTATTTAGAATTGTATCATAGTATTTTGTTGCAATCAATTAAATGATAAGAACAGTTCATTGCCGAAAATAAAACAAGGCAGCACTGCCATTAAAGCAGTGTTACCTTTAGTTTTATAATTTACAAATTATAGATTATGTGATTAAAATTCTGAATCGTCAACATCGATACCGACATTAACATCTAGATTAATTTCAGGCTCTTCATCTTCCTCGCTATCATCGTCGGAATTTACAACATCACCGATCGGAACATCGTCGGATGTTGCGCCGTCTACAGCTAGCAAATCATCTTCATAATCGTCATACTCATCTTCATAATCAGCATAGTCCTCGTCATCTTCAAAGAATACACTGTCGTTTAATTCATAATCATCATCTATTTCTTCACCATTGCGCTTTTTGATCGCAAATATTGCCAATGCCGCAGCACCAGCAGCTGCAAGTAATGCAAATAGGGTAAACAGTAGACCTTTTTTCATAATATCGCCCCTTCTCTAATTGATATATATATTTATTATAATACAAATCTATGCTTTTATCAATAGCTTTATCTGTTAATTTTAGAAATTTTCATTTATTTTCCGTTTTATATACTACATATTACCACTCAAATGCATAATAATCGATATAGCACTTATTGGAGCAGTCTCCGCCCGCAATATCCTCTTGCCGAGCGTTGCTATCTTAATGCCCGATTCTTTTGCTAAGTTAACTTCTTCTACACTGAATCCGCCCTCACTACCTATTAAAATTGAAACATGATGAGTATTTTTAGATATTAATTTATCCAGTGACTCACCGCCGCATTCATAGAATAAGATCCCTGTACTAGCGGCGACTTCTTCCACTGCTTCCTGATAGCTAATCATCGGCATTATCTGCGGCACGATCCCCCGTCCAGATTGTTTTGCCGCCGATAGTGCAATTTTCTGATATCTTTCTATTTTCCTGCTCATGCTCTGCTTATTCGGGCGGGAAACACACCGCTCTGTTAAAACTGGTGTGATCTTACTTACACCAAGTTCAACGGACTTTTGCACGATTAAATCCATCTTATCTAATTTTGGGATCGCTTGATATAGATTCAGCTCCAATGTTGGCTCTGCAATGTTCTCGGACATTGATAGAATCGTCAGTTCGATAGAGTCGCCCATGCTATCAATTTTAGCAATATAGTCGTGCCCATTGCCATCGCATAGTGTGACTTCTTCGCCGATACTCATTCGCAGCACTCTTGAAATATGTTTTGCATCATCACCACTGATATATGCATGACCACCATTTATTTCATCAACAAAAAAACGTGGCATATCTTCATCTCCCTAATTAAATCCGTATTCCTCCGCACTTATGAATAATGTCCTCACATGGTGTAGGAGTGGCTGATTCACATTCGCACTTAAGGTGCTATCTTCCTGCAAAATCCTATGTGCAAGTTCCTGCGCCTCTTTCAGCACTGCCATATCCTGTGACATATCGGCAATTTTGAGCTGGGGCAATCCGTGTTGCTTTCTCCCAAAGAAATCACCCGGCCCCCTTAACTTCAAGTCCTGTTCGGCGATTTTGAATCCGTCGGTTGTATTCTTAATAGCAGCTAATCTTTTTCTGTTAGTTTCAGATACATTATCCGTTAGCAATATGCAAAATGATTGATGTTCACCCCTGCCGACACGCCCACGCAATTGGTGGAGCTGCGACAATCCGAAACGCTCCGCATTTTCGATCATTATAATAACGGCATTGGGAACATCTATTCCTACTTCGATCACTGTCGTCGATACAAGTAGGTCAATTTCCCCCCGTTGGAATCGTTCCATCACATCGTCTTTTTGAGCCGATGGCATCTTCCCGTGTAGGAGTCCAACATTGATATTTCTAAAAAATCCTTTTGAAAGCTCATTTGCGTATTTAGTTGCCGATGCTAGTTCATTTTCACCTTCATCGATCATCGGGCAAACAATATATCCTTGCCTGCCCTGCATTATTTTATCCTTAATGAATCCATATGCTCGTTGACGTTTATCGCCCATTATTACATATGTTTCGATTTTTCTTCTGCCTTTTGGCATTTCGTCAAGTATCGAAATATCTAAATCACCGTATATAATCAGTGCTAGTGTCCTTGGAATTGGTGTTGCCGACATAACTAAAGCATGTGGATTTTCGCCTTTTTCAAGCAGCATTGAACGATGCTTAACTCCGAATCTATGTTGCTCATCGGTGATCACAAGTCCCAACTTCGCAAATTCAGTATTCTGCTGAATCAATGCGTGCGTGCCGATAATCAGGCTGTATTTACCACTTGAAATTTCATTCTTTATTTCAGCCTTTTTCTTAGATGTTAACGATCCTGTCAATAGGCATATCTCTATCCCGAGCGGCCGCAACAACATCTTCAATGTGTTATAATGCTGTGTTGCAAGGATTTCCGTCGGTGCCATTAAGGCGGATTGATACCCATTCTTAAAGCAAAGGTAGCATAAAGCCGCCGCAACAACAGTTTTACCCGATCCTACATCTCCTTGTAAAAGGCGGTTCATCGGATTGTTACTGCACATATCGTTAATTCCCTCATCTATTGAGCGGATCTGCGCCCGTGTTAGCTTGAACGGCAGCGAATTATAAAATTCGCTTAAATCTTTCTTATGCATTTTAGCACCAGTAAGCTTGCGATTGCGATTCCTCAACATTGCAAGTCCTAATGATAGCACTAGTAGTTCATCGAATACAAGCCGCCTTTTAGCCCTGTCAAGTGTATCTGCATCTTTAGGGAAATGTATGTTGACAACGGACTCCCTCAATGGCGATAGCGAATACTCCTTGCGTATCGTATCGGGCAGTGTTTCCTGCACATATTTACTATATGTAGAAAGGGCGGTTTTTATATGCTTTTGCCTAATCGCCTGTGATAATCCTTCCGTCAATGGGTATATCGGCAGGATCTTCCTGCTCTCATTTGAATGAATGAACTGCGGTGATGACATCTCCTTGCGGTATGCATTCCCCATAACTTTGCCGTACAGAATATATTCCTCGCCTAGAATTAAATTGTCGAATGCATAATTGCTATTGAATATCGTTATAACTAAATCGGCTGTATCATCGGCTACAATGAGCTTATATATAGTAAGCCCCCGCCTTATAATCTGTGGGGATAACTTCCTCTTAACATATCCTTTAACCATCGCATTCTCCCCAATAACGACTTGTGATATAGGGGTTGTCTGCGTGTAGTCTATATAATCACGTGGGTATGTGTGTAAAAGTCCCCCAATAGAGGTTATGCCAAGCTTTTGGTAAAGCTCGGCTCGTTTTGGGCCCACCCCTTTGAGGTAGGTAATATTCATATCTAATTGATTTTCCATTGATCTCACCTGCCGTTATGAATTGCAGGATAGAATTATCTACTCAACTGAAACAATGTAATAATATACGGGTTGGCCACCATTAATGACGGTGACGTCGATATTATTGCCAAGTTTATTCTGTATCATTCCAGCTGTAACATTCGCTGCATCTTCGTCAACATCTGCACCGTAAATCAACGTGACAAAGTTCGAATCGCTTTTTACAAGCTTCCTAGCTAGGCGGTATGTTGCTCTTGTAACGTCACGTTCAGTGAAGCTCAATTTCCCATTATCAAGCGCAAGAATTTCGCCCTTTTTAATTTCGTGACCATCATAGTCAGAATCCCTTGCAGCAAATGTGACCTGCCCTGTCGAAACATTATCAATTGCTTTAGTCATATTAAGTCTATTGCGATTGAAATCGGCATCTTCATCAAAAGCAAGCATTGCTGCTATTCCTTGCGGTATTGTACGTGTTTGTAATACGCACATCTTCTTATGCGCAAGATCAACCGCCTGCTCCGCCGCCATGATGATATTCTTATTATTCGGTAGGACAAACACTATCTCCGACGGAGTAGCATTAACAGCCCTAAGGATATCTTCGGTCGATGGATTCATCGTTTGCCCGCCCTGTACAACATGATCTACGCCAAGATCACTATATAATCTTTCTATGCCGGCACCAGCTGCAACAGCAACAAATCCGAATTGCTTTTCTGCTTTAGCTGGGGGGAGTTCTTGCTCTTTTTGCATTTTAACTTCTTTCACACGTTCCTCGTGTTGCTCCCTCATATTTTCAATTTTCATACTTGTTAGTGAGCCGAATTTCAGCCCCTCTTGAAGTGCCGAACCCGGATTGTCGGTATGGCAATGCACTTTTATAATTTCATCATCGTCTACAACGACAACACTATCCCCGATAGTTTCAAGGAATGCCCTCAATGAAAGAGAATCTTTACTATCTGGATCTTTGTTCACTATGAATTCAGTACAATATGTGAAGGTAATCTCCCCATCATATTCGCCTGCAGCAT